>CAZXSG010000784.1:0-3045 GCA_964643185.1 uncultured Holophagales bacterium | reverse complement strand
GGTCGGGGTGGGTGCTGGCAATTTAACTGCGCTCTCGTTCTAGGGGGGTAAGGAGGCTGACATCGGGGGCACAGCGGGCGACCTAGTGCGAGCACGGCATCCGGACTGCAATTCCAGCCCTTGAAGTCTGATCCGATCAAAACACGTCGTGATCCGCGAATCGATAGTCGAAAGCCCGGGCCGCGGACATGAGGTCGAATCTGGGGTCGTACGGACGTACGAAGAAGTGCGTGTCCCCCGCGACCTCGGTGAAGCCCAGCTCCGACGTCAGTCGCGCGAACAGACGGCCGGACCGCGGAACGCGAACCTCGAGGCGGCCGCGGTCGAGACTCAGTGACGCGGCGATGCGACTGAGAAGGTCCGGGAGGGCCCCATCGCTCTCATCGCGCGCTTGGAGGTCGACGACGAGCGCGCGGTCGCCGACCACTCGGATCACCGCGTAGCCGCGCGATCCACCGAGAGGACCAAGGAGCTGAAATGTCAGGTAGTCCGCGCCCGGCCGTTCGCGAAAGCGCCAGTTCAGCACGTCGGACCGCCTGTCCGTACGCCATCCGGCGCGTTCGTGGATGCGCTCCACGAGCCCGTCGTGGGATTTGCCGAAGGGCTCGTCCCGAACGAGCCTGAGGAGCCGGCCGGGACGCGCGGCCGGCGCGGCGGCGAGCGGGCGCGACAGTCGGCCCTCGGGCTCGATTGTGATGCAGCCCAGGAGGCGCTCTTCCACTTTCCGCGCGCGCTCATGCGGAAAGCCGAAGTCGAACGGCACACCGCACGCAGCGTTGGATTCCCGGAACGCCTCGCCGATCTGCTTGAAGAGCCCGTTGTGTCCCAGCTTCCGGGCCTCTGGATGCGTCATGACATCCACGGCCGATGTGCCGGGCAGGTCGCCACTGCTTCCGCGATATCGGGTTCCCATCGAACCGAAGTAGCCGAGCGCCCGCGAACCGTCCATGGCCACGATCGAGATGCCCGGCAGCGGATTGCGATCGTATTTCCACGTCCACTCGTCCGGATTCGGCTCGCTCCGGAATGCCACGCGGAAGAGCTCCAGAATCGCGCCGCGATCCGCGGCAGCCGCTGGACGGATCTCGAGGCTCATGGCTTGTCGAGGAGCTTCTTGAGCTTCCAGTAGGGCGCGAAGACCCGCCAGGCGATCGACTTGTTCATGGCGTCGATCGTGCCGTCGCGGCGGCCGATCTCCGCGAGGAGCTCGGCCTCTCGCCGCACGGCCTCTTCGCACAGGGACTCCGCATGGGAGCGCGCGGCCTCCAGGTCCGACGTGAGGCCCGCCCGCGCTGTCTCCGCGGCGATCTGGGCCGCCAGCGCCTCCCCGGCGGCCGCGACGGCGCGCTCGGCCTCCGCGCGGGCGGCGTGGGTCTTCGCCTCGAGCTCCCGGAAGTCCTTTTCGTACGCATCGATGACGGCCATCTCCGCTTCGGGCCGGTGACGGCTCCAGTGCTTGCGGAAGATCTGGAGACGCGCGGCCTCGGCTTTGGGCGAGTGCCACGGCGAGGCCGTCGTCGCGTTCGTGCCGTCATCCCGGATGCGGTAGAGCGCCGTCGGCTCGGCCACGTGCCCGAGGGGTCCGAGCGCCGTGAGCCTCACGAGGAAGTCCCAGTCCTCGAAGAGATCGAACGTCTCGTCGAAGAGCCCGGCGTCGAGCGCGGCCTCGCGGCGATGGAGCAGACAGATGAGGGGAATGTAGTTCGAGAAGAGCAGTCGATCCGCGTCGAACTCTCTGCCGAAGATGGGCTGACGGCGCTCTTCCCGGTAGTGGCCCGCGCCGTCGGCCGTCTGCACGACGAGCATCGCGTCACTGTAGGCACCCACCACGCCTTCCTTCGAGGCAGCCGCAACGAGGCGCTCCAGGTGGACGGGCTCGAACAGGTCGTCGTCGTCGAGATACGCGATGAACGTCCCGCGGGCCTCCCGAAGGCCCGTGTTCAGTGCCCGCGTGCGTCCGCCCGGAGCCTCCGGGACCACGACGCGAACGTGCCCCCCCAGCATGTCCTCGGCCAGGGGTGCGCCGTCGTTGACGACGAGCGTCTCGAAATCTGGGAACGTCTGTGCGCGGAGACTGTCCAGCGACTCGGCCAGAAAGCGGGGCCTGTCTTTCGTTCGCAGGATGACGGAGACGAGCGGGGAAGACGTGGCGGCCTCGCTTCAGCTCTCGATGAGCGTCGTGATGGCCTGGCGAAGACGGGGCGCTGCATGCGCGAGGAGGCGCGTCCCACGCACCTCGTCGAGAGCGGTTCGGGCGATCGACGCGCGGAGCGCTTCGTCGCTCACGAGGCGGAGCAGCGCGTCGCGGAAGGAGTCGGAGTCATTCGATGCGAGAAGGCCGGTCTCGGCGTTTCGGATCGTCTCGCGATACGGCGTCACGTCGCTGTAGACGCCCGGGATGCCGAGCGCCGCGTAGTCGAGGACCTTGAGGTCCGACTTGCAACGGTGGAACGGCGTGTCCTGGAGGGGCGAGATCGCGAGATCCCAGCGCAACGTCTTCATGAAGCCCGTGAACTGTGGATACGGGTGGTCCTCGCCCGGCGTCAAGAACGTCGCGTGCAGCCCCCTGAAGAGATCCTTGAACGAGGGATTGGCCGAAACGCCCACGATCTCGAAGGATATCCTCGACGAGGCGAGCGCCTCTCGGAGGCCGCGCAGCACCATGCGGAGGTCGCCCTCGTGCGTGAGCGACCCCATGTAGCCCACGACGAGCGGGCCTTCCTGATGCGGCTTCGGATGCGGTTCGGTGAGGTCGAAGAGCCGCTCGTCGAGCGCATTGGGAACCACCTCGACCCGCCGCGCGAGCTTCGAGACGCGCTGCCCGAGCGCGTCGGTCGAAACGATCGTGCCCCGGCTCTCGCGAAGGAGCAGAGAGACGATGCGGCGACGCTCCTCGGGCTGCTCCCACGGCGCGTCGGCGTCGAGGTCGAGCAGGTTGTCGTCGAGCGTGTAGAGGAGAGGGATGCCGCGCGCGGCCAGCGCCGAGAGGAGCGCCTCGACCTCGGCCACACGGGTCCCCTCGCGCCAGGTGCGCTCGAGGATCAC
>CAZXSG010000783.1:0-3047 GCA_964643185.1 uncultured Holophagales bacterium | reverse complement strand
ACCAGCGCGCGCAGCCGGTCGGCGGCCTCGCGCGCCCGCTCCGGCTGCGGCGACGCCTCCACCGCGTGGATCGTCAGGTGCAGCGCGCCGGGGTGGCTGGGCGACAGACGCCGGGCGGTCTCGAGTGCCAGGAGCACCTCCTCGGTGCCGGGCTGCGGCTTGCCGTCGGCGGTCCACTGGTCCCAGGGCCTCACGTCCATCAGGGCCTCGGCGGCGAGCGTCGCGACGTCGGCATCCTGGGGAAACCGTGCGCGCACCCCGGACATTGCTCTCGCGTACGCCTCGTCGAGGGGCTTCCTGTCCTCGGGCTGCGGCATCGCGTAGCGGCTGCCCAGTGCCTCGATGAGCGCCTTCTCGACGGGGCTCGCGGAAGCGGCAAGCTCGCGGGCCTTCGTGAGCGCCTCCCACGCGACCTTCGCGTGCGCCTCGTCGACCATGGGGTTGTTGATGTGAGGCCCGTTCACGAGCGCGACGCCCCACCAGGCCATGGCGAGCGACGGGTCCAGGCGCGCCGCCTCGCGGAACGCGCGCTCGGCCTCGTCGTGGTTGAAGGCGAAGGCCCAGACGAGGCCCTGGTCGAACGCCTTCTGCGCCGCCGGGACCTTCGTCGACACCTTGCGGGTGTGGCGCCCCAGGTCGTACGCACGCCACGCGGGCGCCGCATCCCCATCCCCGGGAGCGGCCACTACAGGCACTGTGGGGGCGGTGGAGGCGAGGAGAAGGAGAGCGAGGGTCGTCTGGACGAGATGCCTGTTCACGGCTTTGATCCTCCGGCTCGGAGACGGTCCGGTCTCCGAGGTGTTCTTCTACGCACCCGCACCGCCTGGAGATATTGACCAGCGTCACCCGGCAGATGGAACTCCGGGGAATCTACTTCAGGTAGCCGAGGGAGCGAAGGTTCTCCACGTAGGCCTTGGGATCGATGGGCGGGGCCGCGGGCGCCCGCCTCCGCCCCCACGACGCCACCGTCGCGCCGCTCGACGCGCCCTTCGCGAGAAGGGCGGGCTGAAGCCTTCCGGTGAGATCCCGGGCCGGCGGCACCCCGAGCGCGGCGAGCAGGGTCGGGGCCACGTCCTCGGGAGCGATCTTCAGTCCATCCGGGACCGGCGCCGCGAGCGGCCCTCCGAACACGATGCTGCCGCCCGCGCTCTCGCGCCCGCCGTCGAGCACGGTGACCGTGAGGTCCGCGCCGAGCGCCGGCAGCTCGTCCCGCACGAACGTGGCGAGCCGGGCGGCCTCGCTCGAGAGCGCGTTCGCGAGGACGACGCGGTCGCCCGCGTCACGGTCGGGCTCGGCGAGCGCTGCGGCCAGGATGTCGAGTCCGGGCAGATAGAGGAGTCCGAGGCGGGGCCGGTCGGTCAACCAGGCCTCGCGAAACGAGGCCAGCGCGAACGCGTCCCAGCCCTCCGCGTCGGCCACGAGCCGGGCGACCCCCTGCTCCTTGCCCCGCCGGGGCACCAGCCGGGCCGCGCGGGCTCCGGCCTCTTCCGGCCAGGCCTCGCCCACGAGAGGCCCCCCCGATCTCGCGGCGAAGTAGAGATGGTTCGAGAGCACCGTGCCGCCTCCGTCGCCCACGGGGTACGTCGTCCACCAGCTCACGGCAAGGGACCGGATCCCGGCGCGGTGAGCGACCTCCCACAGAGCGGGAACGCGCCGCGCCGCCGACGTGACGGACTCTCTCCGCGCCAGTCCGAGCGCGGGGAGAAGCTTCCCGAGGTAGAGCGCGCTCGCGCCTCGGGGCCTGAGCGGCGCCGAAACGCCCGCGACGCGCACGAGGTCCAGCGCGCCCACGCCGTGCCGCCGCGCGCTCTCGCCCGTCGCGACGCTCGTCCAGAACGCGGCGGGATCCCGCGAGGCTTTCAGATACGGAGCGCCTGCGGGAAGGGGCTGGATGCCTGCGGGCAGGAACCGATCCGAGTAGCCGTCCAGGCCGATGACGATCGAGCGATGGGTGTTGGCGGTCACCACGAGGGGCTCGTCCGAAGGCTCCTGGCCGCGCCGAACGAAGAACGCCACGAGGAGCACCACGGTGACGACGACGGCGATCCCGGCACCCGGGAGGCCGGTCGCGCGGGCAGTCCGGTAGGACTGCCTGAGGCGGTCCGCTCGGACCGCGCGGGCGCGTCCGAGGACGGCCTTTCCGCGCGACACGAGGAGCGCCGTCGTGAGACCCCGGGCGACGCGGGCCGCGACGAACACGGCCACCGCCACGGAGAGCACCGCGAACACGGCGGCGAGCGGCGCGGCGCCGTAAAGGGCGGGCAGGGCCGTGAGCGCGCCGAAGAGCGCGGCGAGCAGGCCCAAAACGACGCCCATCTCGGCGGGCGCGTGCTCGGATCCCGCACGCGAAGAGAGCCGCAGCCAGGCGACTCCGCCCAGCGCCGTCACGAGGACGAGCGCGAGGAGGAGCGAGCCGAGGAGGAGCCACAGGAAGAGCACGAGGCCGTCCTTCACGGGCAGAGCGGCGGCGACCGAGAGAATGACGGCATCCGAAGCCGCCAGGGCCGTCGCGAGAAGCGTCGCCGCGACGGCCGCGCCGAGGAGCACGCCGCGGGCCCGGCTGCGCGACGAGAGGACGCCCTTGAGGACCGCCCCCTCGACGCCGCGGTCCAGGTAGCCGCGCGCCCGGAGGCGTTCCCGGGCGTCCTCGAAGCTCAGGGGCTCGGCATTGCCCTCTTCGCCGTCTTCAGGTCTCTCGTCCACCGGCCGGGGAGATTACCTCCCGGTGATCCGATCCTCCGACTTGAACGTACGTTCAACATATTTGCATCATGTTGAACACCCGTTCAGAAAGACCGGCCCGAGGCGAGGAGACGCGCCAGCGCATTCTGGCCGCCTCCCTCGCGCTCGTGTCGACCCGCGGGGTCGACGGGCTCTCGATCCGGGCCGTCGCGAAGAGGGCGAGGGTTTCCGTGGGGCTCGCCCACTACCACTTCGGAGACCGCAGGGCCCTCGTGCGGGCGGCCCTCGAGGCGAGCCGCGCGACGTTCCTCGCGAAGGCCCCGGCGGAGCCGCCCACGGGTGACGGCCCCCTTCCCCTTCCCAAA
>CAZXSG010000782.1:0-3047 GCA_964643185.1 uncultured Holophagales bacterium | reverse complement strand
GGCGGGGTGCCGCCTCGTTGGGGCACGGGTACTGGCTGCGGTGGGGAAGTGGGATGCGAAGGCGTTTCGGACTCCATTCCGGACCCAGGGCGTGAGGACCGTGTATTCCGGGACGGACGTGATCGACGCGCGTGGCGACGAGAGCAACCCACGCTTCGTGAGGTGTCTCACGGCCGCCTGGACGGCGCTCTTGGAGAGCCCGGTCTCGAACGCCATGGCCTGATGGCTGAACGAAACCGGCTTCCGCGGCGTCGAGCGCGACGAGAGGAAGAGGTAGACGAGAAACGCCGACGGGCTCTTGTCGTGCCCCACGAGGTCGGGCAGCAGCGTCTCGACCACGTACGGGTCGACCTTCAGGGGCGGACGCGGTTTGATAGCTATGGTGATAAAGAGTGTAGCAGCGACGCGGATCCTTGTGCCCTCGAAGGGCGCCGCCTATCTTGCCGGCGAAGGAGAAGCCCATGCTCACCCACATCAAGTTCGTCAGCATTCCCACCCGGGATCAGGACCGTGCCCTGGCTTTCTGGACCGAAAAGGTTGGCCTCCGCGTCGTGACCGACCAGCCGTTCGACGGCAAGCAGCGCTGGATCGAGCTGCGCTTCCCGAACCGCATGGACACGGGTCTCGTGCTCTTCACGCCCGAAGGGCACGAGAGCCGCATCGGGACGTTCTTCGCGGGCTCCCTCGCGGCGGACGACGTCCGCGCGACGTACGACGAGCTGAAGGCCAGGGGCGTGGAGTTCGAGAGCGAACCCAAGGAACAGCCCTGGGGGACGTTCGCGATCATGAAGGACGCCGACGGCAACCAGTTCGTCATCTCGAGCCGCTGAGAGGAGCGCCTGGGGCGTCGGATATTCTCCGCGGCCCATGAAGGCCACAGAAAACGTCCCCGCCGTCCCCGTTCCGCTCCTCGATCTCAAGAAGCAGTACGCGACGATTCGCGACGAGATCCGCAAGGTCACCGACGAGGTCTACGAGAGCCAGGGCTTCATCCTCGGCCCCCGCGTCGAGGCGTTCGAAAAGGCCGTCGCCGAGTACCTCGGCGTACCGCATGCGATCGGCATGTCCTCGGGCACCGACGCGCAGCTCGCCGTGATGATGGCGCTCGGGATCGGCCCCGGCGACGAGGTCGTGACGACGCCCTACACGCTCTTTTCGACCGGGGGAGCCGTTTCGCGGCTCGGGGCGACTCCCGTGTTCGTCGACATCGACCCCGAGACCTACAACCTCGACGTCACGAAGCTGGAAAAAGCGCTGAGCTGGAGCACGAAGCTCATCCAGCCGGTCCATCTCTATGGGCAGTGCGCGGAGATGGACCCGATCATGGAGATCGCCAAGCGCAAAGAGATTCCCGTTCTCGAGGACGCGTGCCAATCGCTCGGCGCCTCGTACGCGGGGCTCAAGGCCTGCGCGATCGGCGACTTCTCGGCCATCTCGTTCTTCCCTTCGAAGAACCTCGGCGGCTTCGGTGACGGCGGCATGGTCACGTGCCTCGACGCCGGACACGCCGCGCGCCTCCGCGCGCTGCGCATGCACGGGGAGACGTCGCGCTATCACCACCAGTTCGTGGGCGGGAACTTCCGGCTCGACGCGCTGCAGGCCGCGATCCTCCACGTGAAGCTCCCGCACCTCGACTCGTGGGCAGCAGCGCGAAGGTCCAACGCGGCCGAGATCGAGGCGCTCTATCTCGAGATGGGCGGCAGGTCCTTCGAGGACGGCGGTCTCTCGTTCCCGCGGGTCAAGGTGAACGGCGACCACGTGTTCAACCAGTTCGTCTCGCGCGTGGGCAAGGGACGCAGGGAAGAGCTCAAGACGTTTCTCGCCGAGCGGCAGATCGGGCATGCCGTCTACTACCCGGTTCCGCTCCACCTCCAGGAGTGCTTCGCGTACCTCGGGTGGCGCGAAGGCGACTTCCCGGAGAGCGAGAAAGCGGCCAAAGAAACGATCGCTTTGCCGGTCTTCCCCGAGCTGACGACCGACCAAAAGCGCTACCTGGCCGCCTCGCTGGCCGAGTTCTCCAACGCTAAGTAACTGATTTCACGTGTTTTGTTTGTGATCTCACAAGACCCTTGACAGATTTCGGCTCCGGGAATAGATTGCTAGCACTCGCCCGTTGGTACTGCTAACAACGCATGGGCGAGTACAAGCACTTTCACCTGCGGCGTAAAGCCGAACCCAACCCAACACAAGGAGCCGAAAAATGAAGGTCCGTCCCCTCTACGACCGAATTCTCGTGAAGCGCGTCGAAACCAAGGAACAGGTCCGTGGCGGCATCATCATTCCCGACACGGCCAAGGAAAAGCCCCTCGAGGCCGAGGTCAAGGCCGTCGGCGAAGGCAAGTTCGACGACAACGGCAAGCGCATCCCCCTCGACGTGAAGTCGGGCGACCGCATCCTCATCGGCAAGTACGCGGGCACCGAGATCAAGATCGAGGACGAGGACTACGTGATCCTGCGTGAGGACGAAGTCCTCGCGATCGTCGAGAGCAAATAGTTACCGGGAAACCCAGTTATGGGTTTCCCTGGCCCTTCCAGCGGGCTTGCGCGCTTCCGCGCTGAGCCCGCCGGGAGCTCCGAGAACCGGGAACCTGGTGGCCGCAAGGCCACTGAAAACACAAAGAGGTAAAGCACATGGCTGCCAAGATCATTACTTACGGTGAGGACGCTCGTCAGAACATCCTCCGCGGCGTGAACAAGCTCGCCGACGCGGTCAAGGTCACGCTCGGCCCCAAGGGCCGCAACGTGGTCATCGAGAAGAAGTTCGGCTCGCCCACGATCACCAAGGACGGCGTCACCGTCGCCAAGGAGATCGAGCTTTCCGATCCTCTCGAGAACATGGGCGCCCAGATGGTCCGTGAGGTCGCCTCGAAGACCTCCGACATCGCTGGCGACGGCACGACGACCGCCACGGTCCTCGCGCAGGCCATCTACCGCGAAGGCATCAAGATGGTCACGGCCGGCCACAACCCCATGGAAGTGAAGCGCGGCATCGACATCGCCGTGAAGGCCGCCGTCGAGTCCATCAACAAGCTCAAGAAGAACGTCGA
>CAZXSG010000781.1:0-3047 GCA_964643185.1 uncultured Holophagales bacterium | reverse complement strand
GGCCTCGACCTGCCGTTCCGCTACCTCTTCTCCACGTTCTGGGCCGGACAGGAAGGTTCGTTCCTTCTGTGGGTGCTCATGGGCTCGATCATCGGTCTCGTGGTGCTCCGCACCGCCAAGGAGCAGGAGCCGCCGGTGATGACCGTGTACCTCGCGAGCTTCCTGGGCATCGTGGGCATCCTCGCGAAAGAGTCGCCGTTCCGCTATCTGGCGCAGGTGCCCGCGGACGGACAGGGCCTCAACCCGCTCCTCCAGGACCCCTGGATGGTCATCCATCCTCCCGTGATGTTCGCGGGCTTCGCCTCGCTCTCGGTGCCGTTCGCGTTCGCGATGGCCGCACTGTGGGCGAAGCGCTGGGACGGCTGGGTCGTCCGCGCGATGCCGTGGGCTCTGTTCTCGTTCCTCACGCTCGGCACGGCCATCCTCATGGGCGGCTACTGGGCGTACAAGACGCTCGGCTGGGGCGGCTATTGGGCCTGGGACCCCGTGGAGAACACGTCGCTCGTGCCCTGGCTCGCCACGGCGGCTCTCGTGCACGGCATGTTCCTCCAGAAGGCCCGCGCCAAGCACCGCAAGATCAACATCATCCTGGCGCTCCTCTCGTTCTGCTGCATCCTTTACGGCACGTTCCTCACGCGCTCCGGCGTGCTCGCCGACTTCTCCGTCCACTCCTTCGTGGACCTCGGCATCACGGGCTGGCTCGTGGGCATCATCGTGTTCTTCCTGGTGGGCGGTCTCGGTCTCCTCGCGTACCGCTGGAAGGAGATTCCCAAGGAGCCCACGCTCGACGAGAAGACCGGCGCCGAGATCCAGGAGCCGTTCCTGTCGCGCTCGGTGCTCTTCATCCTCTCGGTCACTCTGTTCTGCGCGTCGGGCCTCGTGATCCTCCTCGGCACCTCGGCTCCGCTCCTCACCCGGGTCTTCGGCAAGGCGTCGCAGGTGGCGACGAGCTTCTACAACGTCACCCACGCGCCCATCGCGATCCTCATGGGCTTTCTCATCGCTCTCGTGCCGTTCCTGTCGTGGCGTGGTGAGACGGCTCCTGCCGTGATGCGCAAGGCTCTCGTGGCCTTCTCGGCCGGCGTCCTGGGTGCCGGCGTGGCCTTCGTCGCCGGTGTGCGCGGACCTCGAGACCTCCTGCTCGTGTTCTCTGCGTCGTTCGGCCTCGCCGCGAGCCTCGAGACCCTCATTCTCTTCGTGAAGAGAAAGGCTTTCGCCTCCGCCGGCGGCTACCTCGCGCACGCCGGTGTGGGCGTCATGCTCGTGGGCATCCTCATCTCGGGCGCCTACGAGAGGAAAGCCCAGATCACGCTCCTGCGCGGCCAGCCCCAGCAGGTGGGCAGCCAGACGTTCACGTTCACGCGGACCGTGTTCGTGAGCGAGGACGGCGCCGTGAAGAAGGCCGAGGAGCTCGACACGGCGCGCCTCAGCGACCGCCGCGCCAAGCAGGCGATGGAGGTCGAGGTCAAAGGCGCCACGGGCAAGGTGTGGAAGGCCTACCCCAAGATCTACGTGAACGAGAGAACGCGGCAGATGATGGCGAACCCCGATCTGCGCTCCACACCGCTCATGGACCTTTACCTCGCGCCCCAGGCTTACGACCCGGGCTCCCCCGCCCGCACGGAGGGCTCCGTGGTGACCCTCGCGAAGGGCGAGTCCAAGAGCGTCCACGGCACGAACGTGACGTTCCTCGGCTTCTCGAGCGATCCGAGCCAGATGCAGGCCGCGGATCCCCGGATCGTCGTCTTCGGCCAGGTGAAGATCGGCGAAGAAGAGGTTCAGTCGCGCGTCACCGTCGTCCTGCCGAGCGACCCCAACGCGGAGCCCCAGATGATCTCGCCCGTGATCCCGACGGCGTCGGGCAAGGCCAGCGTGCGGCTCCGCAACATCAACCCGCAGGGCGGAACGGCGGAGCTCGAGATCCTGGGCCTCGACCCCAAGGGCGACTTCAAGGCCGCCACTCCCGAGAACTTCAGCGTCGACATCACCACGAAGCCCCTCATCTCCCTCGTGTGGGGCGGCTTCTACGTGCTCATGGGCGGCGCGTTCCTCGCGCTCCTCAAGCGCAGCGCCGAGACCCGGCGCGCCGTGATGGCCTGATGCCCTCCCTCGTCGCGGCTCTCCGAAGGGCCGCGGCCGAAAGGCCCTCGAAGGAGCTCCTCTCCTTCGGGGGCCTTTCTCTTTCGTACGGAGCCATCGAGGCCCGTGCGGCGTACATCGCATCGCGCCTTCGGGCTGGCGGGATCTCGCCCGGCGACCGCGTGGCGCTCTTCCTCCACAACTCGCCGTCGTGGGTCGAGGCCTATCTGGGAGCGCTCTTCGCGGGAGCTGTCGGGGTTCCACTGAACACGCGCTACCGGCACGACGAGCTCGAGCACGTTCTACGGGACGCGGCGCCACGAGTCCTCGTCACGGACCCGCCCGGGCGCGAGACGCTCCAAGCCTGCGGGCTGGGAGGTTGTCGCGAAGTTCTCGTCGACAGGGGCAGCCACGGTACCGATGACGAGGCCTGGGACGCGCTCGGCAGACCCAGCGGTGTTCCCGCCCGCGAGCCGGAAGCCGGACAGCCCGCGCTCCTCCTCTATACGTCCGGCACGACCGGCCGCAGCAAGGGAGCCGTCCTCACCCACGGCAACCTCCTGAGTGGCGCCCGCGCCGTCGTGGAGGCCTGGGAGTGGGTCCCGGCCGACCGGCTGTATCTCGCGCTCCCCCTCTTCCACATGCACGGACTCGGGGTCGGGCTCCACGGCACGTTCGTTGCGGGAGCTTCGCTCTCGCTCGAGCGCGCGTTCGACGCGGAGCGTGCGGGCGCGGCTCTCGCTGAAGGAACGCACACGCTCTTCTTCGGCGTCCCCACGATGCACACGAGGCTGGTGGCGGCGGGGCCTCGGCCGAAGGGTCTCCGCCTCGTGGTCTCGGGCCCGGCGCCCCTTTCCCCGCCGTCCTTCGCGCCGATGGAGGCGTTCTTCGGCATGCCGCCCGTCCAGCGCCACGGCATGACCGAAACGGTCCTGCCTCCCGGCCACCCCCTCCCCGGGAGGCGGAAA
>CAZXSG010000780.1:0-3051 GCA_964643185.1 uncultured Holophagales bacterium | reverse complement strand
CCGCAGCCGCTCTTCCGGTGGAGAGCGAGGGCTCCTGCGAGTCGGAGAAGAGCACGTGGTCGTGGAAGTAGTGCACGAGGAGGAACGAGAGCACCACGGTGTAGTAGCTCTGCTCCTGCGGGAGCTTGATGATCCAGATGAGGATTCCCACGATCACGCCGGCACCCACCGTGAGGAGCACGTTCCAGCCGTAGTAGCGGAAGAAGTCGCGCGGGCCTGCGAGGTTCTTGACGAACTTGTTCGTGACGGCGCCCTGGCCGTTCCGCTGGTTGAGCGCGAAGAACGTGAGGCCGAGGTACTGGAACGAGTGCCAGGCGTTGAAGCCCTGGAAGGAGACGGAGAGCTCTTTCATCATGGGAACGAGGAACGAGACGACCATCGTCGTGAGCATGAACGCGAGGTAGGGCTTGCCCACGCGTCCGGCGCGGTAGGCGTTGATGGACCGCACGGCCCAGGTCGCGATGACGACCGCGGCACCGAATGCAAAGAGGCGCGGCCACCAGGCGACCTTGAGGAACTCGGGGAACCACACCGTGTAGCCCGAAATCACGAACGTGCCGTCGACGAAGCGGTACATGGCCACGACGTAGAGCGACGAGAGGATCGCCGCGAAATCCAGCCCGCGCTCGAGGATCGACGCGGAGCCGCCGCTCTTGAGCCGGTACTGCTGGGCGATGTAGGAGGCCTGATCGCAGATGTGGATCGAGGCCCACATGAAGAAGAACGAGAGGAGCGCCGTGAACGCGAACGTCGACGCGAGGATCACGGCCGTGGGCACGAAGATCACCGGGAACCAGGCCAGAAACCGGTGGCGCTCCCGGAACTTCGGCTCGAAGACCGTCCGCAGGAACGTCGCGTACATGTGCGGCCCGCCGATGAGGGCCGTGACCAGGAGGTCGACGCCGTTGGCGCCCACCCCGAGCAGGAAATGCGCGGCCACCGGCACGCCCACGAGGGCCGCGGAGCCGATCATCCACGTCATGTCCCAGCGGGGGTTCGCGATCCAGGGGGTCTCGCGCGATGAGAGCGCGGCTGCGCCGGCAGAGTGATTCATTCGGCCTACCTCGACCAAGAGCGGTCCAGCAGGGCAGTGTAACAAAGGGACCACTAGAATCCGGGGTCTGATGAGCGCTCTCCCGAACCTCCCGAACCCGCCCGCTCTCCTCCGCGAAGTTTTTCCCGAGGACCTCGAAAGCGCGATCCGGCAGCTCAAGAAGGAGCGGAACGCCGTGATCCTCGCCCACTACTACCAGGAGTCGGAGATCCAGGACCTGGCCGACTTCGTGGGCGACTCGCTGGAGCTGGCCCGGCGCGGTACGAAGGTCGAGGGGGACGTCATCGCGTTCTGCGGCGTCCACTTCATGGCCGAGACCGCGAAGATCCTGAACCCGGAGAAGACCGTGGTCGTGCCCGACCTGCTGGCCGGCTGCTCGCTCGCCGACGGCTGCCCCGCGCCGGCCTTCGCCGAGTGGCTCAGGAAATACCCAGGCCACACGGTGGTCAGCTACATCAACTGCTCGGCGGGCGTGAAGGCGCTTTCCGACGTGATCTGCACGTCCTCCTCGGCCGAGCTCATCGTCTCGCAGCTGCCGGACCCCATCGTCTTCGCTCCGGATCGCAACCTCGCCGCCTGGGTCGAGAAGAAGACGGGCCGCAGGTTCGTCGTGTGGCCGGGGACCTGCATCGTCCACGAGACGTTCTCGGAGCGGAAGCTCCTCGAGCTCGTCGCGCAGCACCCCGAGGCCGAGGTGATCGCGCATCCGGAATGCGAGCCGCGGCTCCTCGAGCACGCGCACTTCATCGGCTCGACGTCGGCGCTGCTCCGGCGCGTCGCCGAATCGCCGAAGACGTCTTTCATCGTGGCGACGGAAGAGGGCATCCTGCACCAGATGCGCCGCGCCGCCCCGCACAAGGAGCTGATCCCGGCGCCTCCCATCGAGAACTGCGCGTGCAACACGTGCCCCCACATGAAGCGCAACACGCTCGAGAAGCTCTACCTCGCGCTCCGCGACCTCTCGCCGCAGATCCAGGTCGACGAGAAGACGCGGGTCCTTGCGAAGAAGTCCATCGACCGCATGCTCGAGATGACGGCGGGACTCACGCTGGGTCCGCCCGTCGGACAGAGAAGCTAGCTCGGGGATGGGCGAAGCGAAGCGCTCGTCCGCCGGCCTTCGGGTTTTCGCGGTCTGCGGGGGCACGCTCCTCGTGGCGGGCGTGCTCGCGGCCCGGGCGTACCTGCCCGAATGGGCTCCCGTCTCCTATTCCGGCGTCGACAGCCTGAAGAGCGCGAGCGAGCAGCTCGCGAGAGTGGGGGCGCGGCTCACCTCGCCGAAGATCGCGACGCGCACACGGTCCTCGGCCGGGAGGCTCGTCGAGAGAGTGTTCCGGACCCAGGGCCAGGAGGCCCCCGCGGTGCTCCGCCTCCTCGGAATCCCCGTTGGGCCGGTCATCGAGGGAACGCTCGAGATGCCGGGCTCGCCTTCCGGCCCCGTGACGCTCGCGCTGGATCCCGAGGGCCGGATCGTGCGGCTCGACTGGCTGCCGGGCGGGCAGACGATCGAGTTCACGGCCCCCGACGAGAAGACCCGCGCCGCCCGGCGGGCGACGGCCGACAAGCTCCAGGAGGAGCTGCTGGTGCGGCCGGGCGAGGAGCTCCTCGAGGAGCGCGAGTTCGTCACGGGCAACACGTCGGTCGCCGTGCGCGCGATCCGCGGGAGCGCCGGCCGCCCTGCGGAAGGCATCGTGAGGGTGGTCGTCCCGAACGCGCTCGTGAGCCTCTCCCGGGAGCCCGTGGATCCGGAAGGCGGAGCGGCCCTCTCTCCCGGCAGGGACCTGACGGGTCAGATCGCGAAGGCCGTTCCCGGGATCCTCCTGGCTTTCGGTACGGCGATCCTGTTCGCGATCCTCCTCTTCAGGATGCGCATCTCGTTTCGCGCGGGCCTCTTCCTGGCCGTGGGGATCGTGGGCTCGGTCCTCTTCGGCCGCTTGATAGGAGAGCAGTTGGGCGTCGGCCTGATCGCCGGCCTCGTCGTTCCTCGCCCGGCCCTCCGC
>CAZXSG010000779.1:0-3051 GCA_964643185.1 uncultured Holophagales bacterium | reverse complement strand
GGGCCGGGCGGGGGGGGGCGACCGCGGTGGCGGCCGGGGCCCCGGCTTAACCCAGCACGGGGACGACCGTGTTGATCGCGCCGGTCTGGCCCTCCTGCACGAGGATCTCGGGCAGGATTCCGGAGGCGGGAGCGGGGATCTCGGCGTCGACCTTGTCGGTGGAGATCTCGAAGAGGGGCTCGTCGCGCTTGATCGCGTCGCCCGGCTTCTTGAGCCACTTGGTGAGGGTTCCTTCGGCGATCGACTCGCCCATCTGCGGCATGATCACGTTCGTCGGCATAGCGGCTCCACCTTATCAGTACTTCAGGAGCTTCCTCGCGGCTGCGAGAAGCGTGTTGACGTTTGGGAGGAACGCGCTCTCCAGGGTGGGCGCGTAGGGCACCGGGGTGTCGGGCGCGGTGACGCGGAGGATGGGGGCGTCGAGGTATTCGAAGGCCTTTTCCGAGAGCGTGGCCGCGATCTCGGCGCCGATTCCCGCGGTGCGCGTGTCCTCGTGGAGGACGATGCACCGGGAGGTCTTTCCCACGGACGACAGGATGGCCTCCTCGTCGAGCGGGAGGAGCGTGCGGAGGTCGATGACCTCGACGGACGCGCCCTCCTCCGCGAGCACGGCGGCCGCGTCGAGAGCGGTGTAGAGCATCGCGGCGTAGGTCACGATGGTGAGATCCGAGCCCTCGCGGCGCACGGCGGCCTTGCCGAGGGGGACGATGTAGTCCTCGGAGGGCACGCGGTCTTTCACGCGCCGGTAGAGGTACTTGTGCTCGAGGAAGACGACCGGATCGTCGTCCCGTATCGCGGCCTTGAGGAGGCCCTTGGCGTCGTAGGCCGTGGCGGGCGCCACCACCTTGAGGCCCGGCGTCTTCACGAAGTACATCTCGGGCGACTGCGAGTGGTACGGCCCGCCGTGCACGCCGCCGCCCGACGGGCCGCGCACGACCATCGGCACGCCGACGCCGGTGCGGTAGCGGTTCTTGGCGGCGAAGTTCGTGAGGAGGTCGAAGCCGCGCGAGATGAAGTCGATGAACTGCATCTCGGCCACGGGGCGCATGCCGCGCATCGCCGCGCCGATGGCGCCCCCGATGATGGCCTCCTCGGCGAGCGGCGTGTCGATGACGCGCGCCTCACCGAACCGGTCGAGCAGCCCTTCGGTGACCTTGAACGCGCCGCCGAAGACGCCGATGTCCTCCCCGAGGAGAAAGACGCTCTCGTCCCGATCCATCTCTTCGGTGAGCGCCTGACGGATGGCCTCCAGATAGAAGAGGTCGGCCGCGGCGCGCGACGCCTCGGGCAGGTCGAGCGTGAGCGTGACGCCGCCCGAGATGCGCGGGTCGGCCATCAGCGGCCCCCCACGAAGACACCTTCGTGGAGCCTGCGGGTGAGATCCGCGTCGGCATAGACGCCCTCGAGCGCGAGAGCGGGATCGGGGAAGGGCGACGCCTCCGCGAACGCGACGTCGGTGTCCACCTCGTCCTGCACGCTGGCGAGGATGCGCGCGCGGCCGGCTTCGTCGAGGAGGCCCGCGGCCTCGAGGAAGCGCTCGAGGCGGGGGAGCGGGTCGCGCTGCCGCCATTCCTCGAGCTCGGCCTTGTCCACGTAGGCCTGAGGGTCGTGCTCGGCATGCCCCTTGAGCCGGTAGGTCTTGGCCTCGATGAGCGTGGGACCGCCTCCGGCCCGCGCCCGATCGACGGCCCGCTTCGTCACTTCGTACACGGCGAGGACGTCGTTTCCGTCGACCACCTCGCCCGGGATGCCGTAGCCGATCGCCTTGTCCGCGAGGGTCTTGGCCGCGCACTGCTTCTCGTAGGGCGTGGAGTAGGCCCAGTGGTTGAACTCCACGATCGCGATCAGCGGGAGCTTCTGCACCGCGGCGAAGTTGAGGCCTTCGTGGAACGCGCCCACCGACGTGCCGCCGTCGCCGATGTACGTCATGCCGACGGTCTTCCGGCCCTTCATCCGCTCGGCGAGGAGCATGCCCGCCACGACGGGAAAGAGCGTGCCGAGCATGGAGATCGGTGCGTAGATGCCCTTCTCCGGGTTCGAGAAGTGGAGGTTGCCGTCCTTGCCGAGCGAAGGGGACGAGGCCTTGGCCATGTACTGCGAGATGACGTCGCGGGCCGAGATGCCGCGGGTGAGCACGGAGCCGAGGTTGCGGATGAGCGGGGCGAGAAGGTCGCCGGGCTCGAGCGCGAACGCGGTTCCCACCGAGGTCGCCTCCTGGCCGAGCGAACGATAGAGACCGCCCACGACCTTGTTCTGCCGATACAGATTCACGAGACGCTCCTCGACCACGCGGTTGAGGAGCATCAGGCGGTAAACGTCCCGGAGCTGGTCGGCAGAAAGGCGCGTCATCGATGAGCGCCGTTTCGGGCGCAGGCCGGGGATTATCGAAGCCGCATCGGGGGGCGTCAACGCGGCCTCACATTTTCTGAACACCGTCTTCGTTCCGGCGAGGCGGTCCGGTGATAAGTTCCCCCCTCGGCCCGATCCAATCCGTTCATGTTCAGGAGTGAGTGATGAAAAGTCCCATCCGGCTCGCCGCGTTCGGCTTTGCGGCCCTGTGTGTCGCGCTCTCCCCGGCGTCCGCGGAGGGGCAGTGCATCAGCTTCACCGGGCCGACGTACTCGCAGAATTTCGACACCAACAACGTGCCCCCTGGCCTCGTCAATACGGGGACCAGCTCCACGGTACCGGCCGGGTGGGCGTTCTCAGAGTCCGGAGCCAACGCGAACACGACCTATACGGCGGGCAATGGCTCCGGGACCGGGGGCGACACGTACAGTTTCGGAACGACCGGCTCGAACGATCGAGCGCTCGGCGGGCTCCTGAGCGGCAATCTGGTCCCAACGTTCGGCGCTTGCTTCACGAACAACTCCGGCGTTCCCCTCACGCCCCAGATCACTTTCAACGGTGAGGAGTGGCGGCTCGGCGTGGCCGGCCGCGCCGACCAGATCGATTTCCAGTACAGCACCGACGCCACGAGCCTCACGACCGGCACATGGGTCGACGTCAACTCGCTCGACTTCCTCACTCCCGTTACGACGACGGCCGGCG
>CAZXSG010000778.1:0-3063 GCA_964643185.1 uncultured Holophagales bacterium | reverse complement strand
GTCACCGCCCATGAGACGGCAGAGCTTCCGCGAGATCGCGAGCCCGAGCCCGGTGCCGCCGTACCGCTGGGCCGTCGAGTCCTCGGCCTGGGAGAACTCCTGGAACAGCTTCTCGATCTGCTCGCCCGTGAGACCGATGCCCGTGTCCGAAACGGAGAGGGACAGCTCCCCCTCCCTCCGGCTCGCCACGAGACGGATCGTGCCGTCGCTCGTGAACTTGGCCGAGTTCGACAGGAGGTTGAGGAGCACCTGCTTCACGCGCATGGCATCGGCGACGAGCGTCCCCGCTTCCTCCACACCCTCCAGCACGAGACGGTTGCGGTTCTTCTCCACCAGCGGAGCCACCGTCGTCGCCGTTTCCCGAAGCAGCGCCGTGAGGTCGAAGCGTTCGCTCACGACCATGAGCTTTCCGGCTTCGATCTTGGAGAGGTCGAGGACGTCGTTGATGAGCGACAGCAGGTGCTTTCCGGAAGACAGAATCCGGCCCAGGTCGCGCGACCTTCGCTCCTCGCCGCTCTCGTCCGCCTCCTCCACGAGGAACTCCGCGTACCCGATGATCGCGTTGAGCGGCGTGCGCAGCTCGTGGCTCATGTGCGAGAGGAAGTCCGACTTGGCGCGGGTCGCCTTCTCGAGCTCGATGTTCTTGAGGCGCACCCGTTCCTCGGCCTCGAGGAGCGCGCGCTGTTTCTTCGCGAGCTCCTCCTTCTTGAGGACCGCGTCCTCGAACGTGGAGACGAGGAGGTCGATCGCGCGCTCGCGCTCGGCGTTCACCTGCACGTGCCGGCCCATGAAGTGGACCTCGATGGGGCCCGTGCCCGCGCTGCCCTGTCGCAGCTTCCGGCTGGTGAGAATTCCCTTCACGCGGCCCACGAGCTGCTCGGCCTCGTACGGCTTGGTGAGGAAGTGGTCGGCCCCGCAGTCCAGCGCGCGCAGCACCTCGAGAGGATCGGTCAGAGCCGTGACGAGGATGATGGGAATCTGGAAGTAGACGGGATCCTTCCTGATCGAGCGGCACACCTCGAAGCCGTCGATTCCGGGCATCACGACGTTCGAGACCACGATATCGAACGAACCCGAAGCGAGCCGCTTCAGCCCCTCCTCGCCATTCTTCGCGACGGAGACGTCGTAGCCCGCCTCCTCGAGGATGTAGCGGATCTTCTCGCGCTGCGTGGGGCTGTCCTCGAGCGCGAGAACGCGCGCCGATTCGATATTCGAGCTACTCAAGGAGCTCTCAGTCGCGCGATGGCGGCCACGAACGCCGGCTGGTCGAAGCCGCTCTTGGCGATGTACTCGTCGCCGCCGGCCCGATAGCCGGCCTGGCGATCCTCGGCATGGTCCCGCGAGGTGAAGAAGACGACGGGCATCCCGCTCGTCCGGGGCGACGACCTCACCCGCTGCACCAGCTCGAGGCCCGAGAGCCGCGGCATCTCGACGTCGGTGACGAGGATGTCGAACTCCTCGGCCAGGAGCCTCTGCCAGGCATCTTCGCCGTCGTGGGACATCGTCACGCGGTAGCCCGCGTCTTCGAGCATCGAGCCGCACAGCTCGCGCAGCGTGGGGGAATCGTCCACGAGGAGGAGCCGCGTCCCTTTCGGCGCGGAGGATGGAGAGGAGGCCGGGCGAACGGCCACGGACCTCGCGGCGGGCGCGCCAGCCCCGACGCTCCGGCGCACGAGAGACACCGGGTTGACGACGATGCCGACGGCGCCCGACGGCAGGATCGTGGCGCCGGCGACGAGCGGCAGCCCGGCCAGCCTCGCGCCGACCGGCTTGATGACGATCTCCTGCTCGGTGAGCGATTCCTCGACCGCGACGGCAAGCCTTCGGCTCTCGGCCGAGAGGAGCACCAGGCTCGGCAGCTCGGCGAGCGGCTCGTCGCTTCCGCCCAGCTCGCGGGCCAGCGTCGTCACCGGCACGAGCTCCTCGGCCTGCCGCAGCATCCGCCGCCCCTCGACGGAGAGCAGCTCCGACGCGGGCCGCCGCACGAGCTTCTCGACGGAGCTCGTCGGGATCGCGTAGATGTGCCCGCCGTCTCTCACGAGAAGAGCGCGCACCGTGGTGAGCGTGAGCGGCACGTTGAGCGTGAAGCTCGTCCCCGCGCCCTTCTCCGACATGAGAGTGATGCCGCCCCGGAGGGCGTCCATCTGCGCGCGCACGACGTCGAGACCGACCCCACGCCCTGAGACACCGGTCACCACGTCGCGTGTGGAGAAGCCCGGGAGGAAGATGAGGCTCAGAACGTCGCGTTCGTGCGGGGGCAGCGGAAGGCCCTTCGACTCGGCCTTCCTGCGCACCGCGCCGGCGTCCAGGCCGCGGCCGTCGTCCTTCACCTGGATCTCCACCGCGCCCGATTTGAACGACGCCGAGACCGTCAGGCGGCCGCGCGGCGGCTTTCCGGCCGCGACCCTCTCGGCCGGCGTCTCGAGGCCATGGTCGATGCCGTTCCGCACCAGGTGCCGCAAGGGATCCTTGAGACCCTGCAGCACCGAGCGGTCGAGCACGACGTCGCCGCCCTCGATGCGGAAGTCCACCTCGCGGCCCAGCTCGCGGCCCAGATCGCGCACCATGCGCTCGAGCCCCTCGCAGGCCTCCGAGAACGGCAGCATGCGGAGGCGCTTGATCTCGTCGTCCAGCGGATCGGCGAGCTGGTCGACGAGACGCTGATCGTTCGCGACGGCCGCGGCGAGGCGGTCCAGCTCGCGCTCGAGCTGCTGGATCTGGTGGCGGGCCTCCTTGAGGATCCGCGCCGTTCGCGGCGAGGCGGGCCCGCCCTCGTGGCGGGGCCTTGCGAGGCGCTCCAGCGGCCGCTCGATGGTGCGCCACTCGCGGCGCCAGCGGCGAGCGGAATCTCGCGCGTTCGCGAGCTCCTCGGCCCGCAGCACGAAGCGCCGCCTCGCGATGCGCAGCTCCGCGCTCTGCGTGAGGATCCGGTCGAGGCGCTCGGCCGAGAGCCGCACGGGCGCGGCCTCGAGCGTGCGGGACGGGCCGTCGTTCGGGGCCTTCTCTCCCACCGGGAACGCCCGCTCGGCAAGGAGTGCACGCATGACCGAGCCGACCTGTCCG
>CAZXSG010000777.1:0-3072 GCA_964643185.1 uncultured Holophagales bacterium | reverse complement strand
GCCGGTCTTGAGGCGCTTCATGAATAGGTCGAACGTGAGGAACGTGTAGGGCTTCAGGAACTGCGGATCCTGGTAGTAGATCGACTTCGAGATGCGGTCGGCCTCGCGCGCCCAGCGGACCCCGAACTGCCGGCCGGTGCCCAGGAAGTTCGCATCGGTGAGACCGAAGTCGTAGGTGATGACGCCGCCGCGACTCGAGAACGACAGACGGGGCAGGAGCGTCCAGGCGTCCTGCGTCTCGACCGTGACGCGACCGCCCTCGCTCTTCACCGCCACGCCGCGAAAGATGCCGAGTCGCCTCAGCGCGCGCTCGGTTTCGAGCAGGATCTCGGGATCGAGGGGCTCACCTTCGGCGAAGAGGAGCTGCTTCCTGATGAAGCTCGCCTTGGTCACGCCGTGGAGGCCGTTCGCGAGCCGGTAGGGAATGAGCCCGAGCGCGGCCTCCTCCTTGGTGAAGACGTTCTCGCGGTCGAGCGTGATCTCCGTGATTCGCTCGATGGGCTGGGGCTCCGGTGGAGTTCCGTCGGCACCGTCGGCACAGTCGGCCGCCGACGAAAGGGCCAGCGCCAGCGCGAGCGCGGCCCGCTTCAGGACTTTCCGGGATCCCAGAGGACCTCCGCCTCTCCGAAGGCCCGGGCAGCCCAGCGGGAGAGCACGAAAAGCAGGTCCGAAAGGCGGTTGAGATAGATGAGGCAGGGCTCGCCGACGGCCTCCTGCCTCGCGAGGGTCGTCACGATGCGCTCGGCGCGCCGGCACACCGTACGGGCCTGATGGAGCAGCGCCGAAACCTCGCCGCCGCCCGGCAGCACGAACGAGCGAAGCTCGGGCAGCCCTTCGTTGTGCGCGTCGATCGCGTCCTCGAGAACCTTCACGTGCCGGGCCTCGATGACGGGCTGCTTCGGGTGCCGGTCCTGCGGGAGCGTGGCCAGATCGGAGCCCAGGTTGAAGAGCTCGTTCTGGATGCGCTCGAGGAGCGCGGCGAGCCCCTCGCGGTCTTCCGCGGTTCCGCCCGGGTTTCGCAGCGTCGCGACGCGCACGAGACCGACGATCGCGTTGAGCTCGTCCACCGTGCCGTAGCTCTCGATGCGCACGGCGTCCTTGGCGATGCGCTGTCCGCCCACGAGGCTCGTTTCCCCCTTGTCTCCGCCCCGTGTGTAGACCCGGTTGATGCGAATCGCCATCCCCGCTCCTTCCCGGCCCGAGACTACACTCGAAAACGCCGATGACCTCGCACGAGACCGACTATCACGTCCACACGTTCCGCTGCGGACACGCCGGCGGCTCGAGCCGCGACTACGTCCTCACCGCGCTCGAGCGCGGTCTCTCGGAGATCGCGTTCACCGATCACATCCCGATCTACTTTCTCGAAGGGGACGACCCCGACCCGGACTGCGCGATGACACGCGCCGAGCTCCCGGAATACGTCGACGAGGTGCTCGGCCTTCGCGAGGAGTTCCGCGGACGGATCGACGTTCTGCTGGGCCTCGAAGCCGACTACGCCGAGGGTCACGAGGACGGCCTGCGCGAGATCCTCGCGCTCCACGACTGGGACGTCGTCCTCGGCTCGGTGCACTGGGTGCGCGGCGCCTGGATCGACGGTCCCGGCGCGGCGCGGCGCCACGAGAACGAGGGCAGCGTGGCGCTCTGGACCGAGTACTACCGTCTCCTCGGCAAGGCCGCGGCGACGGGCCTCTTCGACGTGATGACGCACGTCGACCTGCCCAAGAAGTTCGGCAACCTGATGCCGCCCTCCTGCCGGGACGCGGAGGCGTCGGCGCTCGCCGCGATCGTCGCCTCCGGCGCGGCCGTGGAGGTGTCGAGCGCCGGCCTGAGGAAACCAGTCGGCGAGGAGTATCCAGCGCCGCGCGTCCTCCGCGACCTCGTGTCGCAGGGCGTGCCGATCGTGCTCTCTTCCGACGCCCACGCGCCGCTCGAGGTCGCGTGGGGCCGGGATCGCGTGCACACCGCGGCGCGCCAGGCGGGCGCGTCCGGGCACCTGTCCTTCCGGCGCCGCGAGCGTCACCACCACACGCTCTGAGCTTGTTCAGCCCCTAGTCCCGCCGGGAGAGCTCCACGGCAAAGGACGGAGTCGCGCGGAGCGAGAGCTGCGCGATGCGGCAGGGCCAACCCTCCGAAACGAGCCGGGCCTCGACCTTGTCCCAGATCCACTGCGCGAGGTTCTCGGCCGTTGGCGCGCGATCCTGGAAGCCCTCGATCTCGTGGTTCAGGTGGCGGTGATCGAGCTTGCGGTCGACCTCGTCCTTGAGCACGCGGTCCAGATCGCGCAGGTTGATCACCATGCCGGAGTCCTCGTCGGGCCAGCCCTCCACGAAGACCTCGAGCGCGTAGTTGTGGCCGTAGCCGTTCACGGCCGCCGCGTCGCCGTAGGTCGCGGCGTTCCACTCGGGAGAGCGGTCTTCCCGATACAGGCGGTGGGCCGCGTTGAAGAAGAGCGTGCGGGAAAGCAGCAGCATGACGCCCGCATTCTAGGAAACGCCATAATTCCGCCGTTGATCCTCGCCAAAGGCACCCGTCTCGGGCCCTACGAGATCGTCGCGCCCATCGAGGCGGGCGGCATGGGCTCGGTGTACAAGGCGCGCGACACGCGCCTCTCGCGGAGCGTCGCGCTCAAGGTGCTGCCCGTCGCCTCGCTCCAGGACGAGCGCCTCGTGAAGCGCTTCGAGCTCGAGGCCCGTGCGGCGGCGGCCCTCACGCACCCCAACGTCGTGGCGGTCTACGACGTCGGGGAGGAAGAGGTCACGCTCCCGACGCCGTTCGGAAACGAAACCGTGCGCCTCCGGTTCCTCGTCGAGGAATACGTCGAGGGGCATTCCCTGAGAAAGCTGCTGCGCGGCCCCCGGCCGAGCCTCAAGCGGATCGTGGACATCGGCACCGGCATCACGAAGGGCCTCGTCGCCGCGCACGAGAAGGGGCTGCTCCATCGGGATCTCAAGCCCGAGAACATCCTCATCGACCTCAAAGGCAACGCCAAGATCGCGGACTTCGGGCTCGTGCGCTGGATTTACCCCGACACCGCCGCGCCCGTTAACGACAGCTGGGGCATCGATCCGC
>CAZXSG010000776.1:0-3075 GCA_964643185.1 uncultured Holophagales bacterium | reverse complement strand
TTTCAGGAGAGCGCCGTAGCCGGGCTGGAGGAGCTGCAGGGGCCGGGTGGCGGCGGCGTCGACGTCCTCCGGTCCCAGGACGACGTTCTCCCGGAGGTGGACCGGCTGCGTCTCGTTCACCGAGGGACGTGAGACCCGCTGCGCTTCACGAGCGTTCTCCGCGAGATGGCGCGACTCCTCGCCCACGGCGACGAGGAGCGCCGCGCGGCCCGCGAGCTTGCGGCCCGCGTCGGCGTGGTATTCGGCGGCGAAGCGCCCCATCTCGAGCATGTCGCCCACCACCGCCACGAGACGGCGGCCCTTCCCCAGGGCCTCGAACGCCGCGAAGGCCGCTTCCAGCGCGGCCGGGCTGCTGTTGTAGGCGTCGTCGTAGACGACGGTGCCGTCCGGAAGCTCGTGGATCTCGCCGCGGTGCGGTGCAGCGACCGCCGAGCCCGCGGAGCGTGCGATCTCGCCCACCTGCATTCCGAGCGCGACGCCCACGGCCGAGGCCGCGAGGAATGTCGCCACGTTGTGCCGGCCGGGGAGCGGCAGCGATACGGGCGCCTCGCCTTCGGGCACGTGGAGCACGAAGCGCGTGCCGTCGGGGCCCTCGGCGATCGAGGAGGCCCACACGGTCGCGTCACTCTTCGCGAGCGAGAAGAGGATCACGGGTCCCGAGTGGCGCCCCGCGAGAGCCCGCGCCCCCGCGTCGTCGCCGTTCGCGACCACGGTGCCCTTGCGCGAGAGACCGGAGAGAATCTCGGCGTTCGCGTCCAGCACGCCCGCGAGGGAGGTGAAGTTCGCCATGTGCTCGGGCTGGATGGCCGTGACCACGGCGACGTCGGGCCGCACGAGCTCGGAAAGGAGCTTGATCTCACCGGGAGTCGACATGCCCATCTCGAGCACGGCGACCTCGGTGCCCTCGGGCATCCGCACGACCTCGGCGGGCATGCCGATGGTGTTGTTCAGGTTCCCCGTCGTCTTGGCCACGGCGAACCGGCGCGCGAGGACCGTGGCGACCAGCTCTTTCGTCGTGGTCTTGCCCACGCTGCCGACGACCGCGACGACGCGCGGCGAGAGCGTCGCGCGCACGTAGCGGGCAAGCGCGTGGAGCGCGGTGAGCGTGTTGGGCACGCGGACCAGCGAATGCCCCTTCGAGAGCCCTTCGGGTATCCGGCCGACGAGGGCTCCCGCGGCGTTCACGAGCGCTTCCGCGAGGAAGTCGTGCGCGTCGTGGTTGGGGCCCTTGAGGGCGATGAAGAGATCCCCCGGAGCGACCTTCCGCGAGTCGATCGAGAGGCCCGAGAAGAGGGCCGGCGGGCCGGTGACCGAGCCTCCGGTGACGGCCGCGACCGTGATGCTGTCGAGGTTCACGCGCCCGACCCGTGCGCGGAACGCGCAGCGGACAGCTCGTCGAGGAGCTCCTTCGCGACCACGCGGTCGTCGAACGGGTGGCTCACGCCTCCGATGAGCTGGGTGGTTTCGTGACCCTTGCCTGCTATGAGGACGACGTCGCCGGGACGGGCGAGCGCAAGCGCCTCGCGGATCGCCACGCGGCGGTCCACGAGATAGCGCACGTCCTTTGCGGACGTCGCCGAAACGCCCGGGCGGATCTCGTCGAGGATCGACTCGGGATTCTCGCTCCGCGGGTTGTCGCTCGTGACGACGACCACGTCGGCGAGCTCGCCCGCGATGCGGCCCATCTCGGGCCGCTTCCCCCGGTCGCGGTCGCCGCCGCAGCCAAAAACGAGGACGACGCGCCCGCTGGAGGAGGCAGCCAGCGAGCGCGTCGTCCGGAGGACCCCTTCCAGCGCGCCCGGCTTGTGCGCGTAGTCCACGAGAACGCGCAGTCCGAGATCGTTGGAAACGGGCTCGAGGCGACCGGGAACTCGCACGACGGCGGCGAGGGCGTGCGCGATCGAGGAGGGGGTGACCTCGAGCGCGAGAGCACAGGCGGCGGCGGCGAGGAGGTTTTCGGCGTTCGGACGCCCGAGGAGAGGGGACGTCACCACGAGGTCCGAACCCGATATCGAATAACGCGAGGAGGTGATCGTGAGGCGGATGCCGTCCTCGAGGAGCCCGGCCGAGCCGAGGACCGTTGCCCGGCTCTCGTTCCTGAGGCTGAAGCTCACGACGCGGGACGCGCCGAGGACCGGTACGAGCCGCTCGGCGAGGCGGGCGCCGTACGGGTCGTCGACGTTCACCACGGCGTGGCCGCTGGGCTTGAGGAGGGAGAAGAGGAGCGCCTTGGCCTCGAAGTAGTCGTCGAGGCCGGCGTGGAAGTCCAGGTGATCCCGCGAGAGGTTGAGAAACGCGGCCACATCGAAGCGCGTGCCCGCGAGCCGCTCGAGAGAGAGGGCGTGCGACGAGCACTCCATCGTCACGGCCGTTCCCCCGTTCGCCACCAGCTCCGCGAGGAGGGGCGCCAGCTCCGTGGCCTCGGGCGTCGTGCGGGACGCCTCGACCTCGCCGGTGGCTCCGCGGTACACGAGCGTTCCGAACAGCCCGCGCACGGGATGCCCCTCCGCGAGGACGGCATCGAGGAGCAGGGAGGTCGTGGTCTTGCCGCTCGTCCCCGTGAGACCGGCCATGACGAGCTTCTCGCAGGGGTCGCCCGCGAGCCGCGCCGCAAGGATTCCGGCCGCCCGGCGCGCGTTCGCCACCTCGAGATACGGCACCGCGAGCGTCTCGGGCGCGGGGGCCTCGCCGAGAGCCGCGGAGGCGCCGCGGGAGACCGCTTCGGCGATGAAGGCCCGGCCGTCGGCCTTGAGACCGGGAAACGCCGCGAACAGCGCGCCTGGCCGGACCTTTCGTGAGTCGTGGGTGAGGGTGAGGATCTCGGGGTTGGAGGCCCCGCCGGCCCGGAGGTGATGCGGCACGGCGGCCGCCAGCTCGGTGAGCCTCACGGCGTGGCTCCCGAGAGAACGGCAGCGGAGGCGGACTGCGGGGGCGGCGTGAGGGAGAGCGTGAGCTGCACCCTCGTGCCGACGGGGACACGGCCTCCCGCGGCCGGCTCCTGGGCCACCACGAAGCCCCGGCCCGCGAGACCCGCCGAGAGTCCGCGCCTGGAGAGCGCGCGCACCGCGTCGCTCG
>CAZXSG010000775.1:0-3076 GCA_964643185.1 uncultured Holophagales bacterium | reverse complement strand
CCCAGGATCTCGGCGTCCGACCCATAGGTGAGGTCGCCGATGTCCTTGACGAGATGAGGCGGGCTGGCAGAAGCGAGATTGCTCGCGAGGACCGCAACGGAGATCAGTTTTCCGAGGAACGACGGCACTGGGACTCCTCTCCGCCTGCTAGCGGAAGTACCCCGAGACATCCAGAATCACGTCGGCATGCCCGGAAGGAGGGAAAACGGCCGGGATGTCATCCCGGAGGTTGAGCTTCAGCGTCACCCGGCCGGTGGATGCCGGGTCGAAGCCGAGGGTCAACCACGATGCGCGGGTCTGTCCGACGCGGAACGCCGTGCTGCGCGCTCCCACTCCGTACCGTTCCGCGGGACCGGCCTCGAAGTACCCGTCGATCGTCGACTGGGTTCCCGTGACGTTCAGGACGACGCCCGCCGCGTCCGCCGGGATGCCGCAGAGCCCGGCAACCTGAAAGTCCCGGGACACGTCTTCCAGGAGCGCCGGGGCGTCTGCTTCCATCCTGGTGTCAACGACACGACACGGGGTGACGGTGTAGAACATTCTCCCCGTGTCGACCAGATCGGCCCGCCAGAGCTCTCGTCCGTGGATCAGCTCATCGGCCGAGAAAAGAAGCATCGATCCGAGCCTCACGAAGGTCTCCGGAGATTGCGCGCTCATACCGGAAATCTCCCGCGTTCCCTCATTCGTTCCGTCTGTGAACGACGGGGCCCCATTTGCCGAGTAGGCGAGCCCGCCCGCCACGGCCGTCAGCTCACTGGGAAACGATGCAGCGGTCACCGGAAGGGTCCCCGCTTCCGTTCCGTCGCTGACCCACAGGCCGGGATGAGGTGAGCCGAACATTGCAAAGAAGACCTTGCCGCTACTCACCACGGCCGCGGCCACTCCGGAGAAAGAGCCGACCGTCGCCGTCCCCTGCGGAGTTCCGTCGGACCTCCAGAGGGCCTCGGACTCACCCGGCAGCCTGCCCACGAAGTAGACGGTGCCGCCGATCTCTCCGGCGAGCGCGACGACCGTTGGTCCGCCAGGCATCACCGGAAATGTCCCGGCTTCTGTACCATCCGTGCGCCACAGATCATCCCGGGCCGGTCCACCCCGAAAGAACGCGACGGCGCCCGCGGCGAGTGGAGGGAAGAAGATGCCCGACTCCGGCCCCGGAACGATGTCCTCGACCAAGCGGGTGCCCGCTGCTGTCCCATCGCTGGTCCAGAGCTCGGCACCCGTGTCGGATCTGTGCCCAACGAAGAGAATGCCGGATCCGAACGCAGAGGCACCCCAAGGCTCAACGTTCAGAGCGCCGACGAGCGTCGCATTTCCGGCCGTCCCGTCGCTCTTCCAGAGACTGTAGCCGCTCGCGGAATTCCGGAGCATGAAGAAGATCTGACTCCCGGACCACACCGGCAAGGAGCATCCAAGATCATCGGTCGCGATCAGGGACGTTCCGGCCTCCGTTCCGTCCGTTCGCCAGAGGCCATTGCTCCCGCACGCGAAGGCCGTGTCGCCGGAGACGAGTAGGGTGGTCGCGTCGCCGCCTGCGAGCTGCACGCCATTCTTCGTCACGGGCAGGGTCCCGGCTTCGGTTCCGTCCGTCGACCAGAGGCCCTGTGCCCTCTGGTGGAAGTAGGCCCGGGTCGTCCCGGCCACCATGACGCTGAGCCCGACACCCAGAGTGCGTGTATCGAGGTCGGCGAGGATCCGCGTCCCGGCAGCCGACCCATCCGTCGACCAGATCTCGTAGCCATACTGTTGCGTGAAGTACGGAAAATGGATGCGGCCCCCCACTTCGATGGCCCCCTTCGTGACGCCGGACTCACCCGGACTGCTTCTCAAGGGGCGCGTGCCTCCCGGCGTGCCATCGCTCGCCCAGAGCCGGGTCAGAGAGGGGACCGAGGACGTGTTTCCCGACAGAAGGAGCTTGGTGTCCGCCGCGACCATTGCTTCGAACCCGAGCCCGCCCACGGCGATCGTCGTGCCCGCCGGTGTGCCATCCGTTTTCCAGAGGTCTCCTCCGAGGAGAAAGAAGGCCGTTCCTCCCAGGACCTCGAAATCCATCTCCACAGGCGCGGCGAACCCCGGAACCACCTCGAGAAGCATGGTCGTTCCCGCCACGGTTCCGTCGCTGATCCAGGGCTCGCGCCCGAATTCGTTTTCGGCCTGGAACAGCAGCAGGCCGCCGAGTGCCGTCAGCCAGGAGGGTCTGCTGTACATGGGCGAAAAGGTGCGCAGGAGCGTCGGAGCCCCGCCCGTCGTCTCCCAGAGCAACGTGGAGTAGTCGGCGGAGGTCGTCAGGAAGAAGAAGCGGTTCCCGACGGCCAGTCCTTCCGAAAACGAGAATGGGCCGAGGGACGCCGGTGGCGCCGGGCCGCCGTCGTATACGAAGAGATCCTCTCGGCCGTTCTCGTAGGCGGTGAAGTAGATGCGGTCCGTCGTCGCGTGGATGTTGGGAATCCCGAACCCGGTCGCCATGTAGTCCTTGACGATCGCCGTCCCAGAGACGGTGCCGTCCGTCCTTCCGAGACGACTGGCCTGGAAATTGGTCGCATCGAAGTAGACGTGCCCGCCGAGCCGGGCAAGACGTCCGAGCGGTCCCTGCTCGGGCATCAGGAGAGCCGTTCCGGCGAGCGTTCCGTCGGTCCGGGTGAGTCCACCGCACACGAAAAAAATGGGTCCGAGCGATGCGGTGCAAGCGGGACTCAACCCGCCTGCGAGACGGAGCGGATACGTCCCCGCCGCAGTGCCGTCCGAGCGGTAGAGGTAGCCTCGGGCAGCAAAGTAGAAGAGCTCGCCCGCCTCTCCGAGCAGCAGGTCGGCCGGACCGACGACGGGCGCTTCGTTGATGTCCTTGACCATGTGGGGCGGGCTCGCGGCGGCGGACCCGCACCGGAGTACCAATGCCAGCGCGAGAAGCCGGGCCCCACGCTTCGCAGCGTTCGATTTCGACATGAGAACTCTCCTTGAAAACGGACGGCCTGGAACGCCGACGCGGGTTGATTCTATCGAATCGAAGCCCGCGCCGGGTTACGGAAACCCAAGTCTGACGCCTGGAGAGCCCCACGTGGAACACGGCCGCGACCAAGAA
>CAZXSG010000774.1:0-3077 GCA_964643185.1 uncultured Holophagales bacterium | reverse complement strand
TCGCGACGTCGGCATACGGGAAGCCCGCGCCGCGGAGCACCCTCTCGAGATCCACTTCGGTATCGAACGCCGCGGTCTCGGGCACGGAGTCGCCCTTGCCGAGCTTCACCGCGCGCTTCAGCTTCGACCGCGGGACGCCCTTGCCGCCGACGCCGGTGAAGACGACGTCGTGGAGGACCGGCAGGCTGGTGTCGCGGCGCTTGCCGCCGCCCAGCTGGAGCGACTGCTGCACCACGCCGCCCCAGCTGTCCGCGTCGTTCGTGAAGACCTGGAACGTGAGCGAGGGAAGCCCCTTCAGGCCGTGGAGGTCGAGAAGGTACGTCTGGCTCTGCGCGTTCGTGAGGTCCAGCGAGAACGTGAACGCCACGTTGCGCGAGAAGTCGCGCGAGAGGGTGAGCCGCGCGCCAGGATCCGCCTCGCCGTACACGAGCACCGGCCGCAACGTGACTCGCGTGAAGCCCAGCGACTGGCCGAGCTTCGACGCGAACTGCTCGCCGTAGTAGCCGGCGACGCCGGCCGCGATGGCCGTCAGACCCGTCCCGGCCGCGCCGTCCGCATCGGTGCCCGGCGCCGCGAAGGACGCCGGGAGGCCGGCGGCGCCGTCCTGGGTCGACGCGGTGAGCGACGCGTCGATCTTCGGGTCGCTCGAGGGATCGCCCGCGTACGTGATGACCGTTTTCCCGAGCGTGAAGCGCTGTCCGTACGCGCTCAAGGTTCCGCCCGGGTCGACCGTGAGGCGTCCGCGGATCACGGGCTCGCGGGCCGTGCCGCGGATCTCGAGCGCGCCCCAGTCGACGCGCAGGTCCGCGAGGTTGTTCACGACCTTCACGCCCGAGTCGGTCGTGACGTCGATGTCGAGTCCCAGCGTGTCGAGGAAGCCAACGCCCCCCGCGGCCGCGAGCTCGGGCGTGAGAAAGCGCGTGAGGATCTCGCGGTCGAGGTCCACGTCCCGGTCGAGGAGCCCGCGCTTGAGCGCCACGCTCCCCGAGAGGAGGGGGAGGCCCTCCTTCGGGATCTGGAGCCGGAGCGTGCCGTCGAACGACGCGCGGAGGCCGTACGTGAGGAGGTAGCGCACGTTCGTGAAGCGCGCGGTGGCGTCGAGGTCCCCGTCCTTGAAGCCGCCCTCGAACGTCACGGGGCCACCGTTCAGGAGGGCCGTGCCGCTCCTTATGGTGAAGGCCCCGTCGCGCACCTCGAGAAGGAGATCCGGGGCCTGCAGCGCCGTGAGGTACGGCGAGGGCCAGGTGAAGGACGCGTCCCTGCCCGAGAGCATCACCCGCCCGAAGAGCCGGTCGGGCGGACCCGCGACATGCGCCTCGAGCGCGAGCGGTCCCTTCGCCACCGCGCCCTCGAGGAACGGTGCGAGGAGCGAGGCGTCTGTGCGGCCGTCCGCGTTGACGGTGAGGTAGCGGACGTAGCCCTTCGTCTTCGGATCCAGCGCGGCCTGCGCCGTGAGCGCGAGCTCGACGCCCTGGTCGGCGATCAGCCTCAGGCTCGAGACCGAAGCGACGCGCCCCGCGTAGCCGATCTGCACCGGGCCGTCGGCATGCAGCGTGGCTTCCTTCGTCTCGATCGTGAGGTCCGTGAGCCGCGCGAGGCCTTTGGAATTCCACGGGTTCGCGATATCGGGTTCGAGGGCGAGGGAGAGGCCGAACGTGGCGCGCTCGGCGCGGGCCGGTCGGCCGAGCGCCGCGAGGAGCGTGGCCGTGTCGAGCGTCGACGATTCGAGACGCACGAGCCCGGGACCCTCGGGGAGTCCCCCGGGCAGGAAGGAGAGGCGGGACGCGAGGTCCGGAGCTTTCTTCAGAGTGCCGAGCGGCAGCGTGGCGTCGAGTCGACCCACCGCACCCAAAGCACAGAGATCCGCGATCTCGATTCCGAGGATCCCGTTGCGAAGGGCGACCCGGGCATCCACCGCGGGCAGAAGCGGGTCGAGGCCCTGGATCGAGAGCGCGAGAGACGCCGCGTTCCAGGGCGCCGTGCGGCTTCCCTGGCCCTGTGCCTGGACCGTTCGGCCGAGCCCTTCGCCGGTGAGTCGTGTGATGCGGACGAGGCGCGCGTCGGCATTGGCGTCGAGCGCGAGACGCGCCGTTCCGATGCGGACCTTCTCCGCCTCTAGGTCCTGCCCTTCGAGGCGCAGCGCGGCCGTGAACGCGCGGCGGTCGCCCGCGATCTCGATGGAACCGGTGACGCGACCTTCGAGGCCCGGGGCGGTGAAGGCGGAGAACGAGGCCAGGTCGAGGCCTTCGACGTCGATCCGCGCGTCGCCCGAGAGAGAGCGAGGCCGTCCCTTCGCGGCGAGGCGCAGGAGGCCGCCGCCCGCCTGACGGAGCGCGCCGGCCAGCTCCACGCGGGGCGCGCGCAGCGTGCCGGTGGCGCTCGCGTCGAGCGTCAGCGCACCCGGGGGCGCGTCGAGGACGCTCTGCGGCACGAACGCCGGATAGAGACGGCGCAGCGCCGCGAGGTCCTCGCGGAAAGCGGGCGTGTCCACGCGCAGCCGGGCCGAAGGGAACGTCCCCTCCGCGAGGAGCGCGAGGCTCGGCGCGCGGAGCTTGCCGCTGAACGTCCTCCGGCCTTCGAGCGCCGGCAGGAGCTCGGCCTCGAAGAACGCGTCCGCGATGCCCCGGTCGCGGAGCGGACCCTCCGCGCCGCCCGTCACCTGGGCGACGACCTCCGTGCCCCTGAGGAGCGTCAGATGGAAGGAGGCCCGTAGCGAAGCGGGATCTTCGGCCCAGAGCGCGAGGGTTCCGGAGAGAACGCTGGCCTCCAGGGCCAGATCCCGCGCGAGCGCTTTGTCGACGAACGGGGTCGCGAGCCCGAGCGGCACGCGGTCGAGCTCGAGCCGGAGCGCCGAAGACTCGGGGGCGAAGCCGAGGCGGCCCTTTCCGGTGAGGGACCCGCCGTCTGCGAACAGGGCCGTGAGCGCCGACACGTCGACACCGCCGCGATCCCCGGCGAGCTGGAGGTCGAGCGATGGACTCGAGACGCCTCGGGCCGTGCCGTTCGCTCCATTCAGGGTGCCCCCGCCCCGGGGATCCGCGCGGGAACCCGAAACCGAGACCGGGGCCGACCCGCAC
>CAZXSG010000773.1:0-3080 GCA_964643185.1 uncultured Holophagales bacterium | reverse complement strand
AGCCCTGGTCCTCGTCGGGCACGAGCGACGACGGCGTGATCTTCCACAGTCCGGCCGTGATGCCCACCATGCCGAGGAACAGGAGGGCCGCGGCGACGGAGCGCCTGAGGAGGAACGCGACCCCGCCCACGTAGCGGCCGGTGACGTGCGCGAACCACTTGTTGAAGCGGACGAAGACGGGCGCCGTCACCTTGTGCTCGTGCTTCATGATGAGCACGCACAGCGCGGGCGTGAGCGTGAGAGCGACGAGGCCCGACAGGACGACGGAAATGGAGATCGTGATGGCGAACTGGCGGTACAGCTCGCCGCTGAGGCCGCCCAGGAACGCGATGGGCACGAACACGGCACAGAGCACGAGCACGATGGCGATGACGGGTCCGCTGACCTCTTCCATCGCCTCGATGGCCGCGTCGCGGGCCGACTTGTGCTTCTCGTGCATGATGCGCTCGACGTTCTCGAGCACCACGATGGCGTCGTCCACGACGATGCCGATCGACAGCACCATGCCGAACAGTGTCAGCGTGTTGATGGAGTAGCCCAAGAGGTACAGTCCCGCGAACGTTCCGAGGAGCGAGACGGGCACGGCCAGTGTGGGAATGAGCGTGGCGCGCCAGTTCTGGAGGAACAGGAACACCACGAGGAAGACGAGGATGATCGCCTCGATCAAGGTCTTGACGACCTCACGGATCGAGACGTCCACGAAGTGCGTCGTGTCGAACGGGACCTTGTACGTGAGGCCCTTGGGGAAGTCGGCCGCGACGCGGTCGAGGTTCGCGTGGACGTCCTCGGCCACAGCGAGGGCGTTGGATCCCGGCTGCAGGAAGATGCCGATGAGCGTCGCGCTCTTGCCGTTGATGCGGCCGACGAAGTCGTAGTCCTTCGAGCCCAGCTCGATGCGGGCGACGTCTTCCAGGCGCAGCGTGGTGCCGTCGGGGTTCGACCGGATGATGACCTTGCCGAATTCCTCGGGCGTGGCGAGGCGGCCCTTCGTGGTGATGGTGTAGACGATCTCCTGGGGCTCGCTCGTGGGCGTCTGACCGATCTTGCCGGCCGCGAACTGGGCGTTCTGCTCGTTCAGCGCGCGGACGATCTCGCCCACGGTGACCTGGAGCTGGGCCATGCGGTCGGGCTTCATCCAGATGCGCATGGCGTAGTCCTTGGCGCCGAAGATCTGGACGTTCGTGGTGCCGGGCACCCGCTTCAACGAGTCGAGAACGTTGAGCGTGACGTAGTTGGAGATCGCGATGTCGTCCATGCTGCCGTCGGGCGAATAGAACGCGACGACCTGCAGGAACGCCGAGGAGCCCTTGAACACGGTGACGCCCTGGCGGCGCACCTCCTGGGGCAGCTTGGCCTCGGCCTGCTTGACGAGGTTGTTGACGTTGACCGCGGCCTGGTCGACGTCGGTGCCGATCTCGAAGGTGACTGTGATGGTCAGCAGCCCGTTGCCGCTCGAGGTGGAGGCCAGGTACAGCATGCCCTCGACCCCGTTGATGGCGTTCTCGAGCGGCGCCGCGACGGTCTGCTCGAGGACCTCGGCCGACGCGCCGGGGTAGATGGCCGTGACCTGCACCACCGGCGGCGCGATCTCCGGGTACTGCGCGATGGGCAGGTTGCGCATCGCCGCGACGCCCGCGAGCGTCACGAAGATGGAGATGACGAGGGCGAAGACCGGACGGTCGATGAAGAAGCGCGAGAACATGCTGCCGCTCGCTTACTTCGCGGGCTCGATGATGGGCTGCGCCGGGACGGGGGCCCCCGTTCCGAGCGGCTCGGGCTTCACGGGCGCGCCGGGAAAGAAGATGCGGGCCGTGCCGTCCACGATGACCTGATCACCGGCCTTGATTCCCTTGCGGATGAGCCAGCCGTTGCGCTCCCCGCCCTCGAGCCGGACCCATTCCCCGACCTCGACGGGACGTGGCTCAGCCACCGGCCCGTTGGGGCTTTGCCCGACCACGTAGACGAACTTCCCTGTGGGCGCATCCAGCACGGCGCGCTGCGGAACGGCGATGGCCGAGGGGCGGCGGGCCCCGCCGAGAACCACCCGCACGAACTGTCCGGGCGCGAGGAGGCCGTCGGCGTTCGGAAACGTGGCCCGGAGCGCGAAGCTGCCGGTCGCGAGGTCGGCCTTGTAGTCCTCGAAATCGACCTTGCCCGTGCGGCCGAGGGGCTTGCCCTCGCTCGAGAGGAGCTTCACCTCGAAGCCGCCCTTCGGGAGGACGAGCGCGCCCGACTCGATCTCGAGCCTGCGGTTCCGTTGCTCGGCCTCGGCGACACCGAAGTTCACGTCGATGGGATCGACCTGGGCGATGGTGGTGAGCAGGCTGTCGCCCTGCGCGTTCGCCAGGCTGCCCTCCACCTTGAGGGCGCGGCCCGCGATGCCGCCGAGCGGGGCCTTCACGTCGGTGTACGAGAGGTCGATGCGCGCCGTGGTGACGCGGGCCTCCGCGGATCTCACCGCCGCCTGCGCGAGATCGGCGGCCGAGAGAGCGTCGTCCAGCTCCTTGCGGCTCACGACCTTGCGTTCGGCGAGCGGCTTGATGCGGTCCAGGTCGCGCGTCGCCTGCCGCGGGCGGGCCTGGGCCTGGAAGAGGTCGGCCTCGGCCGCGACCAGCTGGGCCGCGAACGTGGCCGGGTCGATCTTGAAGAGCGTCTGCCCCGCGGCGACGCGGGAGCCTTCCTCGTAGAGTCGCTTCTGGACGATGCCCGTCACCCGCGCGCGGACTTCCACTTCGCGCGAGCCGGCGACCTGGCCCACGTACTCGAAGGCGACGACGACCACCTTGGGCGCGACCGCGAGGAACGCGACGTGCGCCTGAGGCGGGCCACCCCCGCGAGGGGGGTCGTCTCCACCCCGGCGCGGGGGTTCGAGCCGTTGCCGACCCCGGCCGCGGCAAGCGCCCGTACGGCGAGATCGCCGAAGGGCTCGCGGCCGACCTTGGAGAGCATGGCGGCGCGGAGGCCAAGCCGTGCCACCCCGGCAGCAACGTTCCCGGGCGCGCCGCCGGGGCGCGCCGCGTAAAACGGCTCGTCGCCGTCGCGCCCGGCCGGAATCAGGTCGATGACCTGGCGCAGGCGCT
>CAZXSG010000772.1:0-3081 GCA_964643185.1 uncultured Holophagales bacterium | reverse complement strand
TGAGAGAAGCCCCTTTCCACACGCCCGAGAAGCCGCCGGGGAAGAACGGGTCCCAGTTGGCGGGCTTCACGAAGAACGCGCCCACCGCGATGAAGAAGAGAAGCGTCGCGACCTTCAGGACCACGATGACGTTGTTGACCCGCGCCGATTCCTTGATGCCCACCACGAGGACCCAGGTGATGAGGGCCGTGATGGACGCCGCGAGGAGGTTGAGGATCACGGGCACGCCGAACAGCGTGGGGTGCGAGACCCAGGCCTGGTACGCGACGCTGCCCTCGGCCGAGAGACCGGTCACGGCGCCCGCGGCGTCGGCCACGGACCGGGAGGCGAGCAGGGCCGAGCGGTAGTCGGTGCAGATCCACGCGGGAATCTCGAGGCCGAAGCCCATGAGGAGCTGGCGGAAATACGCGGCCCAGGAGATCGCGACGGCGATGTTGCCGACCGCGTACTCGAGAATGAGGTCCCAGCCGATGATCCAGGCCACGAGCTCGCCCATGGTGGCGAAGCTGTACGTGTAGGCCGAGCCCGCGACGGGGACGAGGCTCGCGAACTCCGCGTAGCAGAGCGCGCAGAAGCCGCAGCAGAGCGCCGTGAGGAGAATCGAGACGACGACGCCCGGCCCCGCGGGGTTGGGAGGCGTGCTGCTCGAGCCCGAGACGGCGCTCCCCAGCGTCGCGAAGATGCCGGCGCCGATGATGGCGCCGATGCCGAGCGACAGGAGGTCGACCCAGGTGAGCGACTTCTTGAGCCCGCGCTCCTCGTCGCCCCCTTCGGCAATCAGGACGTCGAGCGGCTTGCGCCTGAACAGATCCATCGATGACTCCTTCAGTTTCCCGGGGGTGGAATGAGCGGGAGGATATCGAGGAGCGTCCTCACCGTGTCGCAGCCAGGCCGGCCGCGGCCCGGGCGATCGAGGAGCAGGGCGCGGATCCCGGCGTTCCGGGCACCCTCGTAGTCTTCGGCGAAGGAGTCCCCCACATGAAGGGCCTCTTCGGGCAGCACACCCGCTTTCTCGAGCGCGATCTCGAAGATCCGGCGGCTGGGTTTCGTGTGGCCCTCGATGGCCGACACGACGAGATGGTGGAACCGCCCCGCCAGCTCGTGCTTGGCGAGAAGCTCGGGGAGGCTGGCGTCCCAGTTGGAGACGACCACGAGAACGAGCCCCCGGGCCTCGAGCGCCGCGAGGACCTCGGGGACCTCTTCGTAGACCCGCCAGGACGTGTGGCTCTGGAAATGGACGACGAGGCGCTCGAGCAGCCCCTCGGGCAGCTCGCCACCGTCCAGGTGCCCGAGCGTGCCCGCGACGAAGCGCCGCCAGAAGCGGTGCGGACCGCCGCCGCTCCCCCAGGTTTCGCCGGCCGCGCGGCGCGCCGCGACCTCCCGCCAGGTTTCGGCGAGCGCCGCCTCGACCTGGGCCACCGATCGTTCCACGCCGAAATCCCGGAAGGCCGCCTGGTACACGATCCCCACGGGCGGATTCGCCGCGAGGAGCGTGTCTCCGGCATCCAGGAAGACGGCGCGTAGACCTATGGCATCACCTGCCCGCCGTCGATGACGATGGCCTGGCCGGTGACGTTGCGGGCGTCGTCGCTCGCGAGATACACCACGAGGCCGGCGATCTCGTCGGGCACGAGGACTTCGCCCAGCGGGGCCATCTTCCCCACGTGCTCGAAGGCCTGCTCGGGATCGAGGCCCGACGCCTTGCCGAGGAGGCCGATCCCGGCGCGCCCCATGTCGGTGTCGACCCAGCCCGGGCAGACGGCGTTCACGGTGATCTTCTGGGGCGCGAGTTCGAGGGCCAGCGTCCGCGTGAGGCCGATGAGACCGTGCTTCGTGGTGCAGTACGCGGCGTTGAACGGCACGCCGAACCGCCCCAGCACCGACGAAATGTTGATGACCCGCGCGCCCTCGGGGAGAAACGGCAGCGCGGCCCGCAGCACGCGCCACGGCCCGTTGAGGTTCACGTCGAGAATGCGGCTCCACTGGTCGTCGCTCCGGGCCTCGCCCGCGAGCGGGGTGGGTCCGCCGATCCCGGCGTTGTTCACGATGATTTCGATCCTGCGGTCGGGCCGCGAGGCGCGCTCGACGCCCGTGGCGACGAGGGCGGCATCCCGCACGTCGAGGATCACGGGGAGGGCCGAGCCGCCCTGGGCCTCGATCTCCCGCACGAGCTCCTCGGCCTCGGCCTCTTTCCGGGCGCACACGGCGACCCGCGCGCCCTCGGCGGCGAGCCTGAGGGCAATGGCGCGGCCGATCCCGCGGGAGGCCCCGGTCACGAGTGCACGTTTGCCCTCGAGTCGCTTCGTCATGAGTCGTCCCCCTGTCTCTGTTGAGGCGGGATTCTAGGCCCCGGCGCGCGCCGTAAGATCCGGCCCGATGACACTCACCGTTCTCCTTTTTGGGGCCCTCCGGGACGAGCTGGGCGAGTCCGTGACCGTCGACACCCCGGCCGGGACGACGGTCGACGCGCTCTTCGACACGCTTGCCCTGACCCACCCCGCTCTCTCGCCCTGGAAGGGGCGCGCCGGCATCGCCGTGAACGAGGAGTGGGCCGAAGGGGCCCGGGTCCTCGAGTCCGGCGACGTCGTGGCCCTGCTGCCCCCCGTGGCCGGGGGCTGAGGTGGGTTACCTCACCCACTCCCCGATCGACCCGGCCGCGCTCCTCACGGCGGCCGGAGGCACCGCCGATGGCGGCGTCACGCTCTTTGCCGGGATCGTCCGCGACCACAACGAGGGAAAGCCCGTCGTCCGGCTCGAATATTCGGCCTACGAGGCCATGGCGGAGAAGGAGATGGCCCGCATCGCCGGCGAGCTCGCCCAGCGCTTTCCAGCCGCGCGGGTGACGATGCTCCACCGCCTCGGGAGCCTCGTGGTGGGCGACGCGGCCGTCGTGGTGGTGGCCGCCGCCGCCCATCGGGAAGAGGCGTTCGCGGCCTGCCGCGCCGGGATCTAAGCCATCAAATCCCGGGTCCCGATCTGGAAGAAAGAGTACGGCCCGGACGGCTCCCATTGGGTCGAGCCGTGCGGCCAGGGAGGCCGGGAAAACCCCCCCCGCCCCGGCTTAATCCCCCGAAAGTCCTT
>CAZXSG010000771.1:0-3084 GCA_964643185.1 uncultured Holophagales bacterium | reverse complement strand
CGAGGAACGTGCTGTAGCCCTGAGCGCCCATTCCGAAGACGTCCTTCGCGAAGACCGGCAGAAACGTCACGAGCGGGTACGCGCAGAAGCTGCCCACGAACGCGAGCCCCACGAGCCCGCGCAGGGGCGGTGACGAGAACACCGCGTCGAGCCCGGCCCGGAGGCTGGTGAGCACCTTCTCACCAGGCCGCGCCTCGATCGCCCCCATCCGCATCACGAGGAGCGCCGCGACGGGAGCGAGGAACGAGAGGGCGTTCAGCGAGAAGCAACCCACGGCGCCCAGCCCGGCGAACGCGAAGCCCGCGAGCACGGGGCCCACGACGCGCGCGAGGTTGAACTGTATGGAATTGAGGGCCACCGCGTTGGCCATGTCTTCCCTGGGCACGAGCGTGGGCACGAGCGCCTGATACGCGGGCCCGCCGAACGCCTGGGCGAGACCCGTGACGAACGAGAGGCTCAGGATCAGCGCGATGGGCACCTGGCCGAAGAAGAGCCACGAAGCCAGCAGCGTCGCGGCGGACATCTGCACCACCTGCGAAAGGAGAAGGATCCTCCGGCGGTCGATGCGGTCGGCCAGCACGCCCCCCACGAGAGAGAACGCGAGGAACGGAAAATCCCCGAGAAACGCATCGAGCCCGAGAAGAAATGCCGAGCCCGTCATCGTGAGGATGAGCCAGCTCTGCGCCACCTTCTGCATCCACGTTCCGATGCTCGACGCGAAGGCTCCGAACCAGAGGAGGCGGTAGTCGCGGTACGAGAACGCCTTGAACGTTGCGGCGAGGCGGCTCAAGGCCCGTGAGTATCATCGAAGTCCCGAACAGGAGGGGCCCACATGGCGGAGACTGCGGACGATCGAGCCGTCCGATTCCGGCAAGGTGTCCAGAAGACCCGCTTCATCACGTACGGCCTGTCCCTCGGCATCGGAGTCTTCTTTCGCGCCCTCGACGTCATCCACGTCACCTCGGGCACGTTCTTCGTGCTCTTCACCTGCGCCTTCATCCACGTCGTGGTCTGCCACTGGTGGGCTGCCACCCCCTGGGCGCGGCGCAACACGTTCTTTTTCGACATCCAGTGGACGTTCGTCGACATCTCGCTCATCACCGCGGGCGTCCTCCTCACCGGCGGCTACGAGAGCCCGTGGTTCATCTGGTACTTCGGGGCGGCGGCCGGCGCGGCGTTCACGACCGGCCGGGCGGGCAGCGCGCTCGCCGCGATCTTCACGACCTCGGCCTACCTCGGAGCGTTGCTGCTCTCGAACGAGGTCGCCTTCGGCACGCGGGAGTTCTGGGTCGCCGTGGCCCGGATGGCGTTCCTCTTCGGCGCCGCCGTGATCTTCCTCGTCGGCACCGCCGACTCGAACAAGAAAAGGCGCGAGGTGCGGGCGCTGCAGGAAAGCGAGTCCCGCAAGGTGGAGGAGCTCATGCGGCTCACGGCCGCGCTGGATCAGAAGTCCCGCGAGCTGGCCGAGGCCAACGCCAAGATCCGCGAGGCCGACCGCATGAAGAGCCAGTTCCTCGCGAACATGAGCCACGAGCTCCGCACGCCGCTCAACTCCATCATCGGGTTCTCGGACATCCTGAGGACCCGCCTGAAAACCCAGCTCCCCGAGAAGCAGGTGCGCTTCCTGGACAACATCAACACGTCCGGGCACCACCTCCTCGGCATCATCAACGACATCCTCGACCTCTCGAAAGTCGAGGCCGGCAAGATGGAGCTCGCGATCGAGCGCATCTCGCTGCCCGAGCTGGCCGAGGGAGTCGCCGAGGTCACGCGGGGCATGGCCTCGAAGGCGTCCATCGCGATCGAGCTCTCCTTTCCCGAAGCTCTCCCCCGCGTTCCGGCCGACCCCGTGAAGCTCAAGCAGGTTCTCTACAACCTGCTGTCGAACGCCGTGAAGTTCTCCCCCGACGGAGCCACGGTGACGCTCTCGGCGCGCGCGGTTCCGGGCGCCCTGGAGATCGCGGTGCGGGATCGGGGCATCGGCATTTCACCCGAGGACCAGCAGCTCATCTTCGAGCCCTTCCGCCAGGCCGACGGCTCGTCCACCCGCACGTACTCGGGAACGGGTCTCGGCCTCTCGCTCGTGAAGTCGTTCGTGGAGCTCCACGGCGGCAGCGTGTCGGTCGAGAGCGCGCGCGGCGACGGCAGCACGTTCCGCTTCACGCTGCCCCTCGTCGCGGCCGAGGACCCTCCGCCCGAGGACCTCACCGGGATCACCGAGGAAACCGGCCTGTTCCGCATCCTCGTCGTCGAGGACGATCCCGCGGCGTTCCAGCTGGTCGAAAGCGCGCTCCGGGACGCCGGGTACATCCCGCTTCGCGCTCGCAGCGGGGAGGAGGCCCTCGAGCTCGCGAAGACCCTTCGGCCGGCGGCGATCACGCTCGACCTCGTGCTCCCGGGTCTCGACGGCTGGGCCGTGCTGAAGACGCCCAAGTCCGATCCCGGGACCCGCGACATCCCGGTCGTCATCGTCTCGCGGGTGAAGAGCGAGGACCTCGGCCTGGCTCTCGGAGCCGACGACTACCTTCTCAAGCCCGTGGAGAAGGACCGGCTTCTCGCGCGGCTCGCGGCGCTCCTGCAGGACGACGGGCCGCTGCCCCAGCGCGTCCTCCTCATCGACGACGACCCGGCGGTCCACGAGCTCGTCGAAGCGGAGCTCACCGCGCGAGGCTACGTCGTCGAAAAGGCCACCTCGGGGCAGGAAGGCCTCGAGTTGGCGTTTGCGTCGCCTCCGGGCGTCATCCTTCTCGATCTCATGATGGACGGTATGGACGGCTTCGAGGTCGCCTCCCGGCTGCGCGAGGATCCGCGGACCGCGGAGACCCCCGTCGTCGTGGTGACCGCGAGGGATCTCTCCCAGGAGGACCGCCGCCGCCTCGAGGGGAAGATCACGGCACTCCTCCAGAAGGGGGAATCCGGGCGCGGAGAACGCATCGCAGCCGCCGTGACCGACGTCGTGAGGCGGCGGCGGAGAACGAAGCACCGCAAGGAGAAAGAGCTCCGGGAGAACGCATGAAGGGTCCCGTCGTCCTCGTGGTCGAAGACAACGAGCAGAACCTCGAGCTCGTGGACTATCTGCTCGAG
>CAZXSG010000770.1:0-3092 GCA_964643185.1 uncultured Holophagales bacterium | reverse complement strand
GAGAACTTCTACCGTGCCAAAGCCGAGTCCTAAGGAGCGGCTCCTCCACCGCCTTGGCGGCGACATCTACCTCGGCGAGGGCCGTGGTGGTGGCGGTGTCTACATCCGCAGATCCGACCTCTTCGAGCACGCCCATTTTCTCGGCCCAACTGGCGTTGGGAAGACGCGCGCCATCCAACTCCTTGCCGAGCAGCTGATCGAGCCGGGCGATTCCTGTGTTGTGGTTCTCGACCCTCACGACGGACCGCGCCCGCATGGCGGGCTGTTCCACGCCCTCAAGACGTACTGCTACGACAACGGCTACCAAGATCGGCTCATCACGGTGGACCCCGAAGAGATCGTGACCCACGGGCTGGTCGTCGGCTTCAATCCACTTCTCCGCGGGCGATCGCTCGCCGTCCGCGCAGCGCTCGCCGCCGAGCATCTCCGAAGCGTCGCCGGCGTTCACGAGCAGGCTAACGCCATCATGCTCCTCAAATGGGGCTTCAACACCTCGCTGGGGCTTCTCGCCGGCGATCTCACGATGGGCGACGCGCGCCAGGCGCTCAACATGGACGACGCCACCTATCGCCGAGTCTTCGCGGACATCCTGGAAGAGAAGTACCCGGACGTGGCCGGCGATTGGCGCCGCCTCGTCAAGGACGAACTGAGCACGAAGCGTGGCGCGCAAGGAGACCTCCAGTTTCAGATCGGATCGACGCAGCGGCGCGTCTCGCACTACCTCAGCAACGAATACCTCTCCGCCATGCTCTCGACCCGGCGCTTCGCGTTCGATGCCGCCGGCGCCATTCGGGAACGTCGCGTGGTCCTAGCCAACCTCGGCCCCCGCGACCTGATGGACCACCAACAGAGGCGGATGATCGGCACGCAGTTCGTGCACGCCTTTTGCCGCGCCGCGATGGACCGCCAGGAGCCGGACCCGGCACCGTGCTACTTGATTGTGGACGAGTTCTCCGAGTTCCTGACGCCGGAGATGCTGGAGATCCTCAACGGCGGGCGGAAGTTCGGGATACACCTGATTCTTGCGCACCAGTTTCTCCAACAGCTACAGGACGTTGCCCAACAGGACTGGCGCTACTACCACGCGGTGCTCCAGAACCCGCGGATTCGAGTCGTCTTCGGCGGAGTCGCCTGGAACGACGCCGAGCTGCTGGCGAAAGAGATGTTCGACGACCAGCTCGACCCAATGCGGATCAAGCAGGAGATCTACCGTACCGCGCAGACCTCCCACCTCGAATGGATGACGCTCCGCAATCAAGTGGCGACGCACACCTCCGGCGAGAACTACTCGCGCGGTGATTCCGGCGGGCGCTCCGAAACACGCGACACCGACGATCCCATGCACGGCGCAGACACGCTCTCTAGCGCTTGGAGCGCGGCCGTCTCGGGGATGACCGCCAGCAGCTTCGGAGAAAGCGCGGCCGAGGTCCCGGTGATCGTGCCGAGCGAGCCATTTCAAGAGCTGTCCTCGCGCGAGTTCATGAGCCTCCAGGAGCAGCTCTTCCTCCTCGCGCGTGACCTGCGCCGGCAACCAAAGCAACACGCCGCGCTCTACATGCGCGGCGGCACTAGCGCGCTCTTCCGCGTGGACGACGTGCCCACTCCCCTGCTCACAATGGACGAGGTGACCGGACCCGATCACGAGCGGCTCTCCGCCGCCGCGGCGCTCCCGGATCCCATCGTGGCCCCGCTGGCGCTGATCGAAGAGGAGACGCGGGAACGCGATCGCGTCTTCCGTAAGCGCTTGGAGTCCGCGCGCGAGCCAGAGGACGAGATCGACTTCGCGCGGGCCCGCGCGAAGCGGCAGCGCGCTCGCTCCAAACGACCCCCCTCTTGACGGATTCCCCCATACCCGTAGGGTGGGGTTGTAGGTGCCTCCGGTCTTCTGCTCACGCATTCAGCGCGGGCAGAAACCTCCGGAGGTGCTGTGTACGTTCGAGAACTCACCACCAGGAAATACCGCGGCAAGCCGCCCCAGGCCGTTCGTGGTCCGGACGATGTCGTCCGGATCCTTCCGCGGCTCCGCCGTGAACAACGCGAGCACTTCGTGGTCGTACTGCTCAACGCGCGACATGAAGTCATCCGCGTCGAGACCGTGTCGATCGGCAGCCTCAACGCCTCGATCGTGCACCCGCGCGAGGTGTTCAAGCCCGCGGTGGTGGAGTCAGCGGCGAGTATCGTGCTCGTTCACAACCACCCGTCGGGCGATCCGGAGCCCAGCGAAGAAGATCTCTCGATCACCAAGCGCCTCGTTGAAGTTGGCGAGTTGCTGGGTATCGGGGTCCTCGACCACGTCATCGTAGCTGGCCGGGGAGTTGTCTCATTCCGGGCTCGGCAACTGCTGTGAACCAGGTCGCGCTTCAGCTCTTCCACGGACGGAAGGACCCGGCAGAGGATCTCGACAACTGGGGATCCCAAGGACCCGTGTTCCTCGTGGACTACGTCCACGTCACCTACCGCTGCGACATCAAGCTCGGCATCGCTGCTCCCGCCGGCGATGGCGACCTGCGCTTCCACGAAGATCTCGTCTTTTACGACGGGACCTACTACGGAGACTGGTCGGTCTTCCCCGCTGCCCTGATCCGAGCAGATGACGCTCTCGCAAGGCGCGTCGAAACCTACGACAAGCACAAGGCGCTACCGCCGAAGGAGTCACCATGACCCTGATCGCTCATCGAGGAGGCTGGGAGGCAACTCCCGCTGACCTCGCTTCCGTTCCGGTGCCCGATGACACGGAAACCTGGAAGGCAGTCCCCTACTCTCGGCTCGTCGAGGAGGTGAAGCTCCACATCCCGCGCTTCGGCCTGACGGTCGAGGACGAACGCTACGCCCTCTCTCGGGAGGGCAACCAGATGTTCGGCGTCTTGACCTGCAAGAACGGGCACGTTGCCGACTGGGGCCTCGCTATAGGCCTTCGGTCGAGCTACGACCGCTCTCTGGCGGTGGATCTGGTCGCTGGCTCTCGCGTGTTCGTCTGCGACAACCTCGCCTTCCACGGTGAGACGCAGGTGTCGCGCAAGCACACGATCAACGTCTTCCGGGACCTGCCGGATCTGATCTACCGGATGCTCTCGGCCGTCTCGACCATGAAG
>CAZXSG010000769.1:0-3109 GCA_964643185.1 uncultured Holophagales bacterium | reverse complement strand
TGGTCAGGGCGGCGGGGGCGACGCCGCCGGCTTCGGGAGAGGCCGCGGCTGAGGCGCCTGCGGCGCGCAGGTGGTCGCGAAGCCACTCGGCGGTGACTATGGGCGGAATGGCGCGGATCATACTGGCCCTCCTTGGTGAGGATGACGGCACGTGCCTCCGATTCTAGCCTGCCGGCCTGTGACGTTCAGTATCTGGCCTTAACCGCAGAGACGCACTGCCGGCTCTTGACCGCCGACCTTCGCTTGGCCCGCGCGGCCGGTCAATACCTGCCCGCCGTGATCAAAGCCTTCACGTCATGCAGATACGGTCTTGCGACCTCTCTCGCTCTCGGGGAAGATGGAGGGCAGCCAAGGCAGCGCGCCCGCGGACAACGGAGCAAGGGAGGCGACCAGATTGAGTGCGAGCGAACCACGCATCGAAGTCATCCATACCGCCCAGAACGACCCCAGCTACAACCTCCCTTACGCACCCGCCATCGCGGTGCGGGGTGGCAGGCTGCTATTCACCGCCGCCATGGCCGCGCCCACGTATCACCATCATCCGCACAGGCCCGAGGAGTTCGATCATCTCCCCGAGGATCCCGCCGAACAGGCCCGCATGACCTTGGAGCAGCTCAAGGAGATCTTGGCCGCGGCCGGCGGGACCCTGCAGAACGTGGTCTTCATCACTCGTTACATCAGGGATGTGGCTGCGAACCAGGACGCCATCAATCGGGTGCAGGCCGAGTACTTCGGCGATCACCGCCCCTCGAGTTGCACGGTCGAGGTGGTCAGGCTGGCCACCGACCCGCGCCTCAAGCTGGAGATGAGCGTCATCGCGGCTGTGCCTGAGTAACTCCGGACGCGGATACCAGCGACGCCCAGCCGGTCCATAGTGGGGCGCCCCTTCGCCATGCCGCGTGATTCCCTCTGCGCGCTCGTGGGCCTGATGAACCGTGTTGTTGTGTCCGACAACGAAATGGTCGCGAAAACTGATACGCCTCAGAACAGAGGCGACCTAAGCAGATCGAGGAACTCCTCCCCGTACTTCTCGAGCCTGCGTTGTCCGATGCCGTTGATCGCGAGCAACTCGGCCGAAGTGGTCGGCCGAGCAACCGCCATTTCGCGCAGGGTGGCGTCGTGGAAGCTGACGTAGGCGGGAACGCCCTCTCGCTCAGCGATGGTCCGGCGGAGCCCGCGTAGGTCGTCCACCATCGCGTTCACTGCGCCCTCATCCCACATCCCACCCTCATCCGGTCCGGCTCCCGCCGCCGTGGGACCGGCGCCTGCCGTCGGTCCCGCTCCCGCGGTCGGCCCTGCTCCCGCCGTGGGGCCGGCGCCCGCCGTGGGGCCTGCCCCGGCCGCCGTCGGTCCCCGCCCCGAGCCTCCGGTGGAGGAAGAGCCCGTGGCCGATCCGCCGAGGCCCGACGACGGCCCCGACGGCGCGGCGTAGCCTCTCAGCCCGGCTTGAGGCCCACGAGCCCGCCCGCGAGATCGGTGAGCTTTCGCTGGGCGGCTTCGGCTTCAGCCCCCCGTCCCGCGAGCCGCGCGATCTCGACCTGGGCGGCGAGGGCGCGGCAGGTCAGAAGCGTGAGCCCGGACTTGCGAGCGGTGGCCTCCAAGGCCGCGAGAGGCGCGAGCTGTGACGAGACGTCGCCCAATCCGGCGCGAGCCCGTGCGATCGCGATGACGATGTCGCCCCGCGAAAGGACGTTCTCGCGCCCCTTCATCAGCCGCTCCGCCTCGTCGATCCGCGCCCTCGCCTCGGGCCCGCCGAGGCGCGCGAGCTGGGCGAGGGCCGCCGCCTCGCCGTCCCGCAGGGACAGCGCACGGAAGAGCTCCAGCGCCTTGCCCAGGTGCTCTTGGGCCTCGTCGGTCCGCTTCAGATCCACCGCGAGCCTCCCGGCCTCGAGCCGGCTGTCGGCCAGCTCGCCCTTGCCGTCGCGGTTCGCGCGCTCCTCGAGGGCCTCCTGCGTCTTCTTTCTCGCCGACACCCGATCCTCGACGATTGCCGCCAGCTTCCCCGTGGAGAACAGGAACTCGCCCACCCAGCGAGGGTCCTGAGCGGCCTGGCTCGAGAGGAGCCCCTCCTCGATGAGCTTGCGGGCCTCCGCTGTCTCGAGCCGTTCCATCCGCACGTTGGCGAGCACCCAGAGCGCGACGTGCAGTCCGTAGCGGTACCCGGTCTCCCGGGCGATCTTCACGGATTCTTCGCCCGCCGCGGCAGCGTCCTCGGCGCGGCCCTCGCGGAGGAGCGTCTCGGCGAGGTTCGCGAGCGTGAGCGACTCGGCCGAGCGATTGCCGAGCTCGCGCTGGAGCGCCAGCGATTCCTGGAAGTTCTCCCGGGCGTCCCGGAGCCGGCCCTGCATGAGGAGCGAGTCGGCGACGTTGTGGATCGCGCGCTCCATGCCTGAACGGTTGCCGCAGCTCTTCCAGGCCGCGAACGCGCGGCGGAACGTGCTCTCGGCCTCCGCGTAGTGGCCCTGCTCGAACTCCACGTTGGCGAGCCGGTTGAACACGAGCCCTTCACCGTTCCGGTCTCCGGCTTCGGCAAAAAGGCGACGCGACTCCTCGCAGGACTCGCGCGCCTTGTCGAACGCGCCGAGACGGAGGTGCGCGTTCCCCTGCGCGAGCCGGGCCTGCGCGAGGAGCACGGTCGCGCCGCTCGTCGTCGATTTGGCCACGGCCCGCGTCGCGGCCGAGAGCTCGCCCCGCGCGTTCCCCATCTGGTTCAGGGCCGCGGCCTCGGCGAGGTCGATTCGCGGATCCTCGGACGCGGGCGCAGGCAGACCGCGCAGTGAGGCGAGAACCCCCAGCGCCTCGCGGGTCCGCGCGCCCGAGACGAGCGCCCGCGCGTAGAGGAGCCCGTAGTCGACGTTGTCGGAGAAGAAGCCCGAGAGCGTCCGGTAGGCCTGCTCGGCCTTGGCCCACTCGCCCTCGAACTCGTAGTGCCGGCCCTCGACGAGGAGCTTCTCCTCGCGGGCCAGGGAATCCGAGAGCTCGAACGAGCGCAGCGAGGCCTCCCGGGCCCGCCCGTCGTACCCGAGGCGTGACCACACCTCGGCGAGAGCGGATTGCGCGAGAGGGTTCCGGGGATCCCGCCGCACGGGTTCCTCGAGGGACCCACGAG
>CAZXSG010000768.1:2629-3112 GCA_964643185.1 uncultured Holophagales bacterium | reverse complement strand
TTCCCCTACCCTCCGCTCCGCTCGCTGGCGCTCGCCTTTTCCGGTCAGCGGGTTTTCGGGGACCCCGTTATGGGTTCCCGGTCAACGAAAAGCGTCGAGGACGTCCTTCACGGCCGTCGCGACGTCCCTCGGCAGGCCCTTGCCCGTGCCCACCCACTCCTTGAGCGCCGTGGTGACCCCGGCCTGCCCCAGGGTGTCCTTCGTGCGCCGCATGGCCTGCACGAGGTTGGGCTGCGTGTCCTTCGAGACTCCGAGGAGGACCCGCGAGCTGCGGAGCCCCGCGAGCGCGGCCTCGTTTCCGGCGGGATCGACCGGCCCGCCGATGGAGGCCGCGCCCGCGAAGACGCCGGGCTTGCGGCCCGCCCCGCGGAGCGCCTGCGTGCCGCCGCTCCCCCCACCCACCAGGAACGCGGGGACGGACGGGTTCCTGGTCCGCGGCCGCGCCCCCGCGACCGGCGCCCCCACGGCCGACAGCGTTCCGGC
>CAZXSG010000768.1:0-2619 GCA_964643185.1 uncultured Holophagales bacterium | reverse complement strand
CCATGAGCGGCAGGCCGGAAACGACGCCGACTTCCCACGCGTAGCGCTTGCCGGCCCGGCTCGGGCCCCGAGGGGCCGCGACGAGGAACCCCCGGGAGGTCCCCGCCGTCGCGAACGGACTCGAAATGGAGAAGGGGTCCGAGAGAGCCTCGTGCAGGAGGATCACCGCGGCCACGGCCGGCTTCTCGGGCATCAGGAAGAGCCCGTCCTTCACCACGGCCGCGTCGCCCTCGGAGCGGTTCTTCCGAACGCCCCCGAGCACTCCGTTGAAGCGGGGATCGGAGACGAGCGGGGCCATGTCCGGGTCCTTCGTGAGCGTGTCCTCGTCGTCGAATCCGGCGCCGAGCGCCTTCTCGAGCTGCTTGAACGCGGAGTCCTTCTTCCCCTCACGGGCATCGAGACACGCCAGGTTGTAGGCCGCCGTGGGAATCGGGCCGAGGTCCCAGGACTTCTGGAAGAACTCGCGGGCCCGGCCGAGGTCCTTGGCCTGCACGGCCGCGAAGCCCAGACGCTCGAACTCGTAGGGATCCTCCGACGTCTCCGGGCGGATGCGCACGTCCTGGATCTCCGCGGGCTTGCTCCCGGGCGGGGGTCCGCCGCTTCCGCCGGTCGTGATCGTGGTGCTCACGCCGGGCTCGGGCGGCTTCGGAGTGGGCTTCTTCTTCGTCGTCTGTGCGAGGGCGGGAACTGCGAGAACGGCCACCAGAGCGGCCGCAAAGACCTTCTTCATCGTCCCGGGATTGTGCCTCAGCCGTAATAGAACTTCTGAAGGAGCCGGAGGAGCCCGAGCTCCTTGTTCGAGTAGGGGAACGCGAAGAGCTTCGAGAGGTACCGGTCGACGGGCGCGAGGAGCGGACGCCGCGTGGTGAGAGACGTGGTCTTCACCCAGTTCCGCAGTCCCTCGACGCCGTGCCGCACGCCCACCCCGCTCGCCTTGAAGCCGCCCAGCGGCGCCTCCACGCAGAAGTAGTTGAGCATCGCGTCGTTCACGATCACGTTCCCCGATTCGATGCGCCGCGCGATCTGGCTCGCGAGGGGCTCGGGGCCGAAGACCGTGGCGTTCAGCCCGAGGTGGCTGTCGTTCGCGAGGCGCAGGGCCTCTTCGGCGCCCTTCACCCGCACGATGCCAACCAGCGGCCCGAACGTCTCCTCGCGGAAGGCCTCCATGGCGGGCGTCTCCCCGCCGAGTACCGTGGGCGGAAAGAACTGCCCCGGAAGGTCCGCGCGCCGCGCGCCGCCGGTGAGAACGCGAGCGCCCTTCGACGTGGCCTCCGCGATCTGCCGTTCCACGATCTCGATCTGCCGCAGGAACGTCACCGCGCCCAGATCGTGGTCCTTGCCCTTGCCGGGCACCTCCTGCCGAAGCGTCTTCACGCGCTCGACGAAGCGCTTCTCGAACTCCTCGGCCAGGCTCTCGTCCACGATGATCCGCTCGCTCCGGATACAGGCCTGGCCGCTGTGGAAGAAGCTCGACCACACGGCCGACTCCACGGCCCGATCGAGGTTCGCCCCAGCGAGCACGACGAAGGGCGATTTCCCACCCAGCTCCGTCACGCAGGGTATGAGGCGCTCGCCGCAGCGCGCAGCCACCTTTCGTCCGGTGGCCACGGAGCCGGTGAACATCACCGCGTCGACGAGGTCCACGACGCGCGCGCCCGCCTCGCCGCGCCCCGTCACGACCTGGAAGACGTCGGGTGGGTTCCCGGCAGCAACCCACAGCTCGCGGAGGAGCAGCGAGGTGAGGGGCGTGACCTCGGAGGGCTTGAGCACCACCGTATTGCCGAGGAGGAGCGGCCCCACGCAGTCGGCGGCATTGTTCAGGATGGGAAAGTTCCAGGGTCCGATCACACCCACGACGCCGAGCGGCTTTCGCACGAGGCGCGTCTTCTTCACCATGAGGAGGAACGGGTTCCGCGTCTCCTCGCGGCGCACGCGGCGGGCCGCGCCGATCGAGAAGCGGATCACCTCGCAGATGTACGTCACCTCGGCGCCGAGGGCCTCCCAGTAGGGTTTGCCGCTTTCGGACACGAGCGTCTCGGCGATCTCCTCGGCCTTCTCGACGATCAGCTTCCGAAACCGCTTCATCGCGAGGACGCGCTCGCCGTACGGGAGGCCCGCCCAGGCGGCCCCGCCTGCCCGGGCCCGCGCCACGGCGGCCTCGACGCCTACGGCCCCTTCGTCGGGCACCTCGCGGAGGAGCTGGCCCGTGGACGGCGAGACGACCCGGATCGGAGCGTTCATGGAGTCTTCCTTTCGGCGGCCAGCCGTTCGGCGTCGGCGGTGGCATCCCGCAGCACCTGTGCGCTGCCGTCGTTCTTGCCGAAGAACGACATGCCGAGATGCGGCAGGCGGAACGGGGAGAGCGTGAGCGCGGGCCGCATCACGGCGTCGACGTTGACGACGACCGACGCGGCGAAGAGAACCCGGGCCACGAACGGCGCGAACGACACCGCGGCGAGGGCCGCGAACGCCGCGAGCACCGGCACCGCGGGTAGCAGCGCGGCACCGTTCGTGAGGGCAGAGGCGACGAGGAGCGCCAGGCAGAAGAGCGCGGCGGGCAGCGTGCTCGCATGTTGTTTCTGCGCGAGCCAGATGGCTCCCGCCACCGCGAGCACGACG
>CAZXSG010000767.1:0-3114 GCA_964643185.1 uncultured Holophagales bacterium | reverse complement strand
ATTTCGCGCTGTCTTCCGCTTCGCTGCGAAACGCCATGGCCGACCTCGAGGATCTCGGGATGCTCACGCATCCCCACATCTCCGCGGGTCGAGTTCCCACCGACAGGGGGTACCGCGTCTTCGTGGGCGACCTCATGACGCGCACCGAGCCGACGTCCCGTGAGAAGCAGGACATCCTGGACGGGCTGGACTCGGAGCCCTTCGCGCTGGACCGCTTCCTGATGGCCACGTCGCGCATTCTCTCCCGCCTCACCGGCGAGGTGGCGCTCGTCGTCGCGCCCGACCCGGCTCACTTCGTCCTCTCGGCCGTGCACTTCGCGCGTGTGGCGGAACGAAGGCTCCTCGTGGTCCAGGTTGCCGACACCGGCCTCGTGGAGAGCCGGCTCGTCGAAACGCGCGAGGATTTCACGACCCGTGAGCTCGAGGACGCGGGCCGGCCGCTCACCGTCGATTTCGCGGGCCGCTCCCTCTGGGAGATCCGGCGAATCCTCGTGGTCGCCCTCGCCGAAGAGAAGGCCCGGTTCGACGCCGAGGTCGGCAAGACGCTGGCCCTCGGTGCGATCGCGTTCGACGGCTCGGCCGATTCGGAGACCCGCGTCTTCGTCGAAGGCACCGACACCATCCTCGACAAGCCGGAATTCCGCACCGACGTGGAGGCGCTCCGGCGCATGTTCCGCGCACTGGACGAGAAGGTGCGGCTCGTGAACCTGGTGAACGACTGTCTCAGCTCGGAGCCCGCCGGGGCCTCCGTGGTGATCGGCTCCGAGAGCCCGTTCACCGAGGAGGCCGGCGGGGCCGTGGTTTCAGCGCCCTATCGGCGTGGCGAACGGGTCGTGGGCGCCCTCGGCGTCTTTGGCCCGCGGCGGATGGAGTACACGAGGATCCTGCCCCTGGTGGAGGAGCTCGCGCGCTACGTGACGCGACGGATGACGGAGGGGACCATATGACGACGGGCAAGCGGCCCGGGGGTTCGGCAGAAGACGAGATCGTGAACCTGGACGACGGGGGAACGGACGACGTCGCCCGCGCGATCGCCGAGGCCGAGCGCGCCGTGGCGGCCGTGGAGAGAAAGCACCGGGCGAAGTCGGGCCAGCACGAGGCCCCGACGCACGCGGTGGCTGGGGCGACCGTGCCAACACGGGTCTCGGTGGACGACGACGACTCCATCGTCATCGACGCCGATGAGATGGACGAGCCCGTCAAGGCCGATCCGCGAGAGGATCGGCTCCGGCAGCTCCACGAGCAGCTCGCGAGCGAGAAGGAACGCGCGGTGAGGGCCGAAGAGGAGTCGGGCAGGCTCCGCGAGACGCTGCTCCGCAAGACGGCCGACTTCGAGAACCTCAAGCGGCGCACGGAGCGCGAGAAGACCGACTTCTTCAAGTTCGCGCTCTCGGAAGCGTTCCGGGATCTGCTGCCGGCGCTCGACAACTTCGAGCGCGCTCTGCTGCACGCACCCGTGACGGGCGAGAAGGACGAGTTCCGCACCGGGATCGAGATGATCTCGAGGCAGATGGCCGACATCCTCAAGAAGTACGGGCTCGTCGAGGTGGCCGCTCAGGGCGAGCACTTCGACCCCAATGTGCACGAAGCGGTCATGCTCGAGGCGGCGCCGGATACCGCGCCTGGTACCGTGCTCGAGGTTTTTCAAAAAGGCTACACACTCAACGATCGGTTGCTGCGCCCCGCACTCGTGAAGGTGTCGTCGGCGCCCGCCCCGCCCAAAGAGGGCGAGAGCGCGGCCGGGAGGTAACGCGTGGGGAAGATTCTCGGCATCGACCTGGGCACGACCAACTCGTGCGCAGCCGTCATCGAGGTGGGCTCGCCGCAGGTGATCCCCAACCGGTGGGGCCCCCGAACGACGCCCCCCATCGTGGGCTTCACCGAGGACGGTGAGCGGCTCGTGGGGCAGATCGCGAAACGCCAGGCGATCACGAACCCGACGCAGACGATCTACGCGGTCAAGCGGCTCATCGGCCGCAAGTGGAGCGACGCGGAGGTGCGCGGCGCCAAGGATCACCTCTCGTATCCCATCGTCTCGGCGACGAACGGCGACGTGAAGATCCGGGTGCGCGAGCGCGACTACGCGGCCGAGGAGATCTCGGCGTTCGTGCTGCGCGAGATCAAGGAGTTCGCCGAGGAGGCGATGGGCGAGGAGATCCGCGAGGCCATCATCACGGTCCCCGCGTACTTCGACGACTCCCAGCGCCAGGCCACGCGCGACGCGGGCAAGATCGCGGGCCTCGACGTCCTGCGCATCATCAACGAGCCCACGGCGGCCTCGCTCGCGTACGGCCTCGAGAAGAAGAAGAACGAGACGATCGCCGTCTACGACCTCGGCGGTGGAACGTTCGATATCTCGATCCTGCGCATCGAGAACGGCATGTTCGAGGTGCTCTCGACCTCGGGCGATACGTTCCTCGGGGGTGAAGACTTCGACCGGGCGATCATGGACTGGCTGCTGGCCGACTTCCTGAAGGCCACGGGCATCGACCTTCGGCAGGACCGCCTCGCGCTCCAGCGCCTCAAGGAGGCGGCCGAGAAGGCGAAGTGCGAGCTCTCGAGCGCGTCCGAAACGACGATCGCGCTGCCATTCATCGCGTCGGACGCCTCGGGCCCCAAGCACATCAACAAGCTCCTCACGCGGGACACGTTCGAGTCCCTCGTCGACGATCTCGTGAAGCGAACCGAAGGCCCCTGCAAGAACGCCATGGAGGCCGCGGGCGTCACGACGGACATGATCGACAACGTCATCCTCGTGGGCGGCCAGACGAGAACTCCCAAGGTCCAGGGGATGGTCGAGCAGATCTTCGGCAAGCCGCCGAACCGCTCCATCAACCCCGACGAGGTCGTGGCCGTGGGAGCCGCGATCCAGGGCGGCGTCCTCCGCGGCGAGATCAAGGACATCGTTCTTCTCGACGTCACGCCGCTCTCGCTCGGCATCGAGACCAAGGGCGGCATCTTCGTGAAGCTCATCGAGCGCAACTCCACCATCCCCACGAAGAACACCCAGATCTTCACGACCGTCACCGACAACCAGAACATCGTCGAGATCCACGTCCTCCAGGGCGAGCGCGAGATGGCGACCTACAACAAGTCGCTCGGCAAGTTCCAGCT
>CAZXSG010000766.1:0-3118 GCA_964643185.1 uncultured Holophagales bacterium | reverse complement strand
AGGAGGAGTTCGGGCTCACGCAGGACGAGGTCGCCGAGCGCGTCGGCAAGGACCGCGCGACCGTCGCGAACGCCATCCGGCTCCTGAAGCTCCCGCCCGAGGTGCGCCGGCTCGTCGAGAGCGGTGCGCTCACGGCGGGACATGCGCGGAGCCTGCTCCCGCTGCCGTCGGCCGCCGACCAGGAAACGCTGGCGCAAGAGATCGCCGAGAAGGGGCTCAGCGTCCGTGCCACGGAGGCCCGCGTCAACGCGCTCCTCGCGGGGGCGCCGCAAACGGCGCGGGAGACCGAGCGGAAGGACGCCGACACGCGCGACGCCGAGCTCCGGCTGTCCCGGGCTCTCGGCACGTTCGTCGAGATCAAGCGGAAGAAGAAGGGCGGAGAGCTCCGGATCCGCTTCCACTCCGAAGAGGTGCTCATCGACCTCTTCAACCGGCTCATCGAGAAAGAGCACGCGCTGTGATCGGGCGGAAGAGCGCGACCGCCCTCAACGGCTTCCTGGACCGCGGCGCGAAATTCGAGGGGACGCTCACGTTCCAGGACGTCTTCCGCATCGACGGCGAGTTCAAGGGAACCATCATCTCGGATCAGGAGCTCGTGGTGGGCGACGCCGCGGTGGTCGAGGGCGAGATCCGGGTGGGACGGCTCGCCGTCTCGGGCACGATCAAGGGAAAGGTCTTCGCGAAAGAGCGTATCGAGATCCACGCGGGCGCGCGGATCTACGCCGAGCTCCACACGCCGGCCCTCACCGTGGAGGAGGGCGCCGTGATCCAGGGTCCCGTCGAAACCGGCCCCGCGACCGCGAAGAAGTAAACCGATATCGCGTTAACGGTCCCGCCGGGACCGAACCCAATATCGATTTATGCAGGGGAGGCGGCTCCGCTTCCCTTCCCGTTCCCGAATTCTCTGAAGACGCTGCCCACGACCGCGTGCGGGATGGTGGACTCGAGCCCGGCGGGAAGCCCGGCGGCCAGCGCGGCCTCGGCGAGGACCTGGTCGGCCGCCGTCAGGAGATCGAGATCGATCGCGGTCTCCTGCTGACGCGCCTCCCCGCCCCCGGGGAAGTTCAGCGGACAGGCCGGGTTCACGACCTCGGCCGAGCGCTTCCAGGCGAGCCCGAACGTGCGGCACGTGATGGGGCGGTGCGCGTAGATGCGGCAGCGGCCCCCCGGGAGCTCCAGCATCGGGCAGGCCGACTCGGAGACGACCTCGAAGTATCGATCGTCTGCCTCCTCCGTCCGCTCCGGATCGAGCACTCCGGTCGAGGCCTCCCCCGGGAAGTCCTTCGCCGTCCGCTCGACGATCGATGCCGCCCGGCGGAGGGAGTCCTCGCGCTCTTCGGGAGACAGCAGCGAGAAGCCCTCCCTCACGAGGAGCGCCTCCGGCAGCGTGATCTCGAAAAGGCCGACGCAGCAGCCGAAACAGCCGCCGCGGCAGGCCAGCTCGCCCGGCACGACGGTCGCCGTGGCCTCCGCCCAGAGCCGGTCGGCCTCCTCGAAGGACTCCCGGATCCTCGTTTCGAGCGGAATCCCGCTCTCCTCGCTCCTCACCAGCGCAGCTCCTTCCTTCCTTCGCGACTCCCTCGCCAGGGGCGTTCCGGCATTTGACCATGCCCCGCTTTCGTGGCATAAACCCGCGCCCGAGCGTCTCCGGCAACACGTTTCCCGTAGGTCGTGTCTCGTTTCCTCCTCGCCGTCCCTCGCCCGCCCCTGCCCGGAGCGCCCAGCCGAACGGAATCAGCGGAAATCAGATAGACGCATGCAGCTGCCCGACCTCTCTCTTCTCGTCATCATGGCGATCTTCTGGGGAACCTACTGGGTTCTCCGGCTGTTCGTTTTGAAGCCGCTCGGAACGTTTCTCGAGGAGCGCGAGGAGGAGCAGGCCGCCTCGGCCGCCGCCCTCACCGGTGCTCTCGAGAAGCAGAAGCGCATCCTCGAGGAGATCGAGGAGCGGCTCACGGCCGCCCGAAGGGAAGCGATGTCGGTTCGCGACGCCGCCCGGGGCCGGGCGCAGGCCCAACGTCAGGAGCTTCTCGAGGCCGCCCAGAAGCGGGCACGGGCCACCGCCGATGCCAGCCTCAAGGAGCTCGACACCGCCATCGCGCGGACGCGTTCCGAGCTCGCCGCGGCGGCTCCGGCCCTCGCGGCCGAGCTCGCGTCGACCGCCCTCGGGCGGAAGGTCGCGTGAAAATGCGCGTCCGGGCCATGATCCTGGCCGGCGCCCTCTGCGCCACGTCGCTCTCCTCCGAGGTGCTGCTCGCGTCCGGAGAGGCCGCTGAGGGTCACGCCAACACCTGGCTCGGCCTCCCCATGCCCTTCTGGCAGGGCCTCAATCTCATCCTCTTCCTGGGCGTCCTCGTCTACTTCCTGAGGAAGCCCCTGTCGAACTGGCTCGCCGAGCGGCGGGACGGCGTTCTCGTCGCGCAGAAGAAGGCCGCTGACGATCGCGTCAAGGCCGAGCAGCTCACCCGTGAGATCCAGGCGCGCCTCGCGAAGATCGAGAACGAGATCGCCGACATCCGCCTCGCCGCCGAAAAGGACGCCGTCCGCGAGGAGGCCAACCTCGTGACCCAGGCCGAGGCCGACGCCAAGCGCCTCGTTTCGCGCACGGAGGCCGACATCGAGAGCCGCATGCGGGCGGCCCGGGCCGAGCTGCTCGAGTACGCTGCCGGTCTCTCCGTGAAGACGGCCGAGGAGATCCTCAGGAAGAGCCCCACGGCCGACGACCAGCGCCGCCTCGCGCAGGAAGGCCTCGCGAGCCTCACCATCCCCGCGGCGCCGAAGGATGCCGCGCCCGCGACCGCCCCGGGAACCGGCCGGCCCGGCTGAGCACACGATGGCCGCAAAGTTCACGAGACCCTATGTCGAGGCGACCGCGCAGGTCGCGGGTGGCGTCGAAGCCCTCGAAGCCCTCGTCGCGCCCCTCGCCGAGATCGTCGCCGCGATGCGCACGAACGACGATCTCCGCCGCACGCTCGCGAACCCCGCCCTCCCCCGCGACAGGAAAGGGGCCCTCCTCGACGCGCTCGCAACCCGCGTCGGGCTCCCGCCTCTCGGCGCGAACCTCCTCCGGGCCCTCCTCGGAAACCGGCGGATCGCGCACCTCGGCGAGATCGTGACC
>CAZXSG010000765.1:0-3120 GCA_964643185.1 uncultured Holophagales bacterium | reverse complement strand
CCGGAGCAGACGGCCGGCAAGAAGAGCCCGTACGTCTTCAGCGCATCGCAGCCCATCGAGGCGCGGACGCTCTTCCCCTGCCAGGACTCCCCTGCCGTACGGTTCACCTACACCGCGACCATCCACGCGCCGGGCGGCCTCACCGCCGTGATGGCCGCCGAGGCACAGGGCGTTTCGGGCGGCGCCCACCGCTTCCGCATGGAGCAGCCCATCCCGTCGTACCTCGTCGCGTTCGCCGTGGGCGATATCGGGTTCCGCGCGCTCTCGCCCCGCACGGGCGTTTACACCGAGCCCGCGATGCTGGACGCCGCGGCCTGGGAGTTCGCGGACACCGAGAAGATGCTGGCCTCGGTGGGGAAGCTCTACGGCCCGTACTCCTGGGGCCGCTACGACATCCTCGTGCTGCCGCCGAGCTTTCCGGCGGGCGGCATGGAGAACCCGCGGCTCACGTGCGTGTCTCCCACGCTCCTCGCCGGGGACCGGTCGCTCGTCGCCACCATCGCGCACGAAATCGCCCACAGCTGGTCGGGCAACCTCGTGACGAACGCGAACTGGCGCCATCTCTGGATGAACGAGGGCTTCACCGTGTACCTCGAGGGCCGCATCACCGAGGCCGTGTTCGGCCGCGAGCGCTGGGAGATGGAGACGGCACTCGAGGTCGAGGGCCTGAAGGGCGAGCTGAAGGACCTGCCCGTGCGCGCCCAGAGCCTCCACGTCTCGGGCACGGAGCCGTTCGACCCGAACGAGGGCTTCAGCGGGGTCGCCTACGCCAAGGGCGGATCGTTCCTGCGCCGGCTCGAGCTGGCGTTCGGGCGCGAGACGTTCGACCCCGTGCTCCGCGCCTGGTTCGAGAGGAACGCCTGGAAGAGCGCCACCACGCAGGACTTCGTCGCGTACCTCGAGACGGACCTCTTCCCGAAGAATCCCGCCGCCGCCGCGCAACTGAACATTGCCGAATGGATCGCAGGCGCCGGGCTTCCGGCCGACTTTCCGCACGTCACGAGCGCGGCGTTCTCGCGCATCGACGCGCTCGCCGCCGACGTTGCGAGCGGAGCGAAGACGGCGAGAGACGTCGACGGCTCGCGCTACACCACCCAGGAGTGGGTGCGCTTCGTGCGCGCGTTCGGCGACCGGCTCGATCCCTCGAAGATGGCCGACCTCGACGCCCGCTTCCATTTCAAGGAGTCGAAGAACGCCGAGATCGCGAGCCCCTGGCTCACGCTCGCGACGAAGAGCGGCTATGCCGCCGCCGACGCCGACGTCGCGCGGTTCCTCGCGAGCGTCGGCCGGGCGAAGTTCCTGCGGCCCATCTACGTCGCGCTCGCGGCGACCGAGGCGGGCCGCGCGCGCGGGAAGACGATCCTCGAGAATGCGCGGAGCGGCTACCACCTCCTCGTCGCCGAGGAGATGGAGAAGATCGTCACGGGCGTGAAGAAAACGTGAGGAAGAGCTGATGGACGACAACCGCCTGGACATGCCGCTCCTCGACGATCGCCGCGCCCTCGCGGCGGTGCGCGTCGCGGCCGCCGCCATGATGTTCATCCACGGCTGCTACCGCGTGTACGACGGCGGGCCTCCGGGCTTCGGCGGCTTCCTCGAGTCCAAGGGATTTCCGTTCGGCGTCGCGATCGCGTGGACGCTCACGATCCTCGAGATCGTGCTCGGAGCCCTGCTCATGGCCGGACGCTTCGTGAGCCCGACCTGCGCCTGGTTCGCGTTCCAGCTCGTCATGGGAATCGTCCTCGTCCACGGCAAGGATGGCTGGTTCGTCGTGGGCGGAGGGCGCAACGGGATGGAGTACTCGGTGCTCCTCATCTCGAGCTTCCTCATCGTGGGCGCGAACGGGCTCCGCAGGCGCGCGCCCGCCGATGCGTCTCAGAACGTGCGCGAGTAGGTGTAGACGAAGGCCTTGGGCCTGCAGCTCTTCACCGGAGCCGCGAACTTCATCGCTCGGAGCTCGCGCTCGGCGCGGTCGGCGAGCTCGGGTTTCCCCGAGGAGTTCGAGATCACCTTCGTCGAGATCACGACGCCCGCGACGGACACGTTCCCCTCGATCACCACGCGCCCCTTCGGGCCCGTCGAGTCGAAGGAGAGGGGCGGCTGCTCGAGGACGGCGAACGTCCGATCGGGCGGGCACGGATCACCCTTCGAGAGGAACTTCTTCAGCACCCAGCCCGTCTTGCCGGCCGCGGTGCGGATCTCGAGCCAGCCGGCTTCCTCGCGGAGCGCGGTCACGCGCTGACCGCCGTTCACGCGAACGACGAGGGCCGCCTTGTCGCTGGCGGTCGCGCGCACGTTGAGGCGTTTCGCGGAGACCGTGTAGATCGCCTCCACGAAGGGCACGGGGCTTCCTGTCGCCGTCTGCGGCTCGGGCGCGGCCTCGGGAGCCGATGGTGCGGGCTCCGGAACGGGCTCGGATGCGCAGCCCCCGAGCACGAGCGCGAGGGCGATCAGGAGGATCCTCTTCAAGACGCGGCCCGCGCCTCCGTCTCGTTTCCTTCCGTCGCTGCAGCCAGAGCCGCCTCGACGGCCGCTCGGGCGTCCACGATGCCCCAGCCCTGGCGGTCCACCGGCACGTTGCGCAGGCGCTTCGCCGTGCGCACGAGGATCGACTTCACCTCGAACGGGCGGAGCTTCGGGTTGGCCTCGAGCATCTGCGCGGCCACGCTCGACACGATGGGCGCGGCGAAGCTCGTCCCGTCCACGTGCTTGTAGGCGCCTGAGATCACCTTGTTGTCGCGCAGCTTCGCGCTCACGAGCTGGCGGAGGAGCTGGACGGGCAGAGCCGCCGCCTCGTCGAGCGAGCGGTCGACGGCGGGAGACGCCTCGATGAGCGCACGCAGATCCTGGTCCGGAGCGTCCGCGAGCCGGGAGAGGAGCTCGGCCTGCGCGGCCGTGGGCGTGCCCGGCAGGATCGGCGCGGCCACCCAGATCCCGGGCGCGAGCACCTCGGGCTTCTGCAGGCCGTCCACCGTGGGGCCGTAGCTCCCGTGGTACATCTCGAACGTCCACGGCGAGAGCCGGTTCTTGTCGTCCAGGCCGCCCACGGTGAGCGCCGACGGCGCCGAGGCCGGAGGCAGGATCGGATGGCGCGGATGATGGCCCAGGTTTCCCGCGGCC
>CAZXSG010000764.1:0-3122 GCA_964643185.1 uncultured Holophagales bacterium | reverse complement strand
CGCTCGACCTCTGGGAGCTGCTCATGCGGTCGGCGCCGGTGAAGGACGTCTACCACGCCCTCGAGAAGCACTCCCTGGCTGCGCTGGGCTATCAGGGCTACTCCGCGTACCTCGAGGACGCGTATCACGATCCGCTGCCCGCGAGCGTCGTCCTCGTGGCGTCGGCCGCTCACTACTCGTGGGAGAAGATCGTCCGCGCGCTCGGCATCGGCTCGAACCAGCTCGTCTTCGTGCCCATGGATCGGAACTTCCGCATGGACCCCGACGCCCTGTGGGAGACCGTGAAGGCCGTGACCTCGCGGCGCGTCCCCATCCAGGCGCTCGTGAGCATCTGCGGCTCGACGGAAGAGGGCGCCGTGGACCGGCTGGACCGGCTCGTGGCCGTGAGATCGCGCGCCGAGAGGGAGCTGGGCGTCACGTTCCACCTCCACTCCGACGCCTGCTACGGCGGCTATGCCGCCAGCGTCACCTGGCGCGCCAACGGGCAGCGTCGCACGGCGCGCGAGGTGGCCGCATCGCTCGGCGGGCCGTGGCTCTCGGAAGAGTGGCTCTCGGCCTACGCGGCGCTCTCGGAGGCCGACTCGATCACTGTAGACCCGCACAAGCTCGGCTACGTGCCGTACCCCGCGGGCGCGATCCTGTTCCGCGACAAGCGCTCGCGCGACCTCGTGGCGGTGGACCCGCCGTATCTCATCCCGGCGCAGGGCCGGCGCGAGGGCACGCTGCACGACGAGGAGATGCTCGGGCGCTACATCTTCGAAGGCTCCAAGCCGGGCGCGGCCGCGGCCTCCGTGTGGCTCTCCCACAAGGTCGTGCCGCTCGACGAACGGGGCCACGGGCATCTCGTGGAGCGCACCGTGGCGGGAGCCCGCAGGCTCTACGACGCGCTCGCGACCTCGGAGCTCGGGCGGTATCGCGTGATCCTGCTGCCGCCGCCCGACCTCAACATCGTGTGCTACCTCGTGACGCACGACGGGCTGAAGACGCTCGCCGAGGTGAACGCCTTCAACGAAGCGATCTACCGGCAGCTCAGCCCCGCGCGGCCCGACCGCGCGCCGGACCTCATCATCACGCGGACTCACCTCTGCACGCCGATGTACGACGGCGCCGTGGACCCGCTCCTCGCGCGCGTCGGCTGCGTGTCCGTGGAAGAGTGGCGCGCCGCGGGTCCGGCCGGTCTCGTGGTGCTCCGCTCGACGGTGATGGACCCGTTCTTCGTGTCACCGCCGCCGGCTCCCGACCACGTGACGAGCTATCTCCTGGCGCTCCGCGAGGCCTGCGACGCGGGGAGCAAAGCAACGTCGGCCTGAGCTCCACGCGCTGCACGAGCTACACGGTGAGCCGGCGAACGAGGAAGCGGTCGAGCGCGGCGAGGACGGCCTGCAGCTCCGGCTCGGCCGGCCTGGGAGGCGTCACGGCGCCGCGCACGGCGAGCGCTCGGGCGTGCTTGCTCTCGAGGACCGCGGGCCAGGCCCAGGGAAAGGACCTCACGAAGAAGCCCTTCTCCGGGGTCGAGGTTCCCTCGAGCGTCGTCGTCGTGAGGAAGGAGCCGTCCTCCAGCTCCGTCACGACATCCAGCTCGGGCAGCCCGAAGAGCGGCAGGTTCCACACGAACCATCCGGTGGCTTTCGGCGAGCCCCAGATGCGTACGAGAACGTCGGTTCCCGCCTCCACGAAGACGTCGCCGAGGTGCGTGTAACCCAGGTCCGTCACTGCGCGTGAGATCGCGCTCGCGAGTGGTACGAACGGGCTTCTCTGCGAGAGCGAACGGAGCCGCTCGTCCAGCGCGGCGGGTGAGGCCTCGAAGATGCGTCCCGCGGCACCCTGGAAGACGACCCGCTCGGTGGGGGTTCGGGAGGCGCCGATGCGGAACGCGTCCGAGAGGGGCGCGGGTTTTCCGGACGCGCGGAACGGCGTGGTGAGCGCGGCGAGAGCGGCGCCGCTCTTCTTCGGCTTGCCGCCCAGGAGCGCGACGATCTCGTCCTCGCCCTCGCGGTTCGCGGATTCGATCGCAGCAACGGCGGTCTTGTGGCCGCCCGCGGAGATGAGAGCTTCACAGACATCGGCGAGCCCGAGCGTCGCGGCCACCTCGAGCGGGGTGCGACCGCGCGCCGAGACGGCGGCGCGCGCGCCGGCCGCGAGGAGCTTGCCGACGAGGTCGTTCCGCCCGGCGCGCACCGCTGCGAAGAGCGCCGTCTCACCGTCCTCGTCCTTGGCATTCGTGTCGACCCGGGCCTCGAGGAGCAGAGCCACGGCCGTGTCGTCGCCGCGTGCGATCGCCGTCGCGAGCGCGGGCGCCGCGCCCTTGTGCGAAGCGCTGGCGCCGGCGGCGAGGAGGGCCTTCGCGAGCGCGTGGCGGCCGGAGACGAGCGCCATCTCGAGCGACGAGATACCAAAGGGGTTGGTCTCGTCGAGGGGGACGCGGGCGCGCACGAGCCGTTCCACGACGGCGTCGTGCCCGGCGTGCACCGCGGCGAGCACGGCCTCGGCATCTTTCTTCGCCCCGGCCGCGAGGAGCGCGTCCACGAGATCCGCGTCGCCGTCGTGCGCGGCCTTCGAGAGGAGGCTCCGCGGCGTGTCGCCCACGAGCAGCGCATCGGGCGGCGCTCCCGCCGCGAGGAGCGCGAGGACGCCTTCGCGGTCGCCCCGCGCGGCGAGGCCGATCGCGGTCACGCGGCCCTTCTTCGCGCGCGGGTCGGCGCCCGCGGCGAGGAGGCGCGCGATCGCCTTGGGCGGACCGAGCAGCGCGGCCCAGAGGATCGGTGGCCACTTGGCCGCGGAGTCGGTTGCGTCCTTGGGGAGACGCGCCAGGGCCGAGAGGTCGCCCTCCGCGAGCGCTCTCGCGATGGAAAGCCGCGGCTCCCGCCCCGCCGGTGCGAGGAGCAGCGTCCGTGCGATCGCGGCGTGGCCCGACTCGGCCGCGTGAACGAGGGCTTCCGCAAAACCCTTGTCGCGGCCGGAGCCCTCGGGCGCGCCGCCCGCCGCGAGGAGTGTGCGGAGCGTTTCGAGGTGCCCGTTCGTCGCCGCGTAGGTCACGGGCGTCCAGCCGCTCCGGTCGGTTCTCAGGACCGACGCGCCGCGCGCGAGAAGGGCGGCGACGAGCGCCTCACCGCCCTCGCGGG
>CAZXSG010000763.1:0-3123 GCA_964643185.1 uncultured Holophagales bacterium | reverse complement strand
TCCTCCACGCGGTGCTCGAGTTCGGCGACACGCCGGTGCGCGACGCCATGATCTCGAGGGCGCAGATGGTCACGCTGTCGGTGGACGCCGATTTCCTGAGCGTCAAGGCCACGGGCACCGAGAACCGCTACAGCCGATACCCCGTCTATCGCGGCACGCAGGACGAGGTCGTGGGCATCCTCCACATGAAGGACCTGTTCAGCGTATCCGACCAGGAGGAGCGATCCTTCGACCTCTCGCGCTACCTGCGTCCCGCGATCTTCGTGCCTGAGCTGAAGAAAGCGGGCGACCTCTTCAAGGAGATGCGCCGCCGCCGGTTCCACATGGCGATCGTGGTGGACGAGCTGGGTGCCGTCTCGGGGCTCGTCACGCTCGAGGACCTCATCGAGGAGATCCTCGGCGACATCGCCGACGAGCACGACGAGCCGCAGCGCCGGCCGATTCTGGACGGCACGTCGCTCATCATCGAGGGCACCTACCCGCTCGCCTCGCTCGAGCGGGACCTCGGGCTCTCGTTCGGCGAGAGCCACGCGGAAACCGTCGCGGGCTTCCTGCTGCGGAAGCTCGGGCGGATTCCGCGGAGCGGAGCGCGCGTGCGGGCCGAGGATCTGGACTTCGTGGTGGAACGCGCGACATCCCGCGCCATCGAGCGCATCCGTATCATGCGCAAGCCCGGCAGCGGCGAAGAACGCGCCCTCCGGGTCTGACGAAATGATCCCGGGGTTCTCGATACTCCCGGGCCCCCCACCGGAGAAACATGTCACGACCCGCACTGAGAAGGGCGCTCAAGCGCGCCGGAATCGCGAGACCGGCCCGGCCGCCGAGGCCCGCCGGGCCTCGAAACCTCGGCGTGCCCAAGCCGCCGCGGCTGCTCCTTTCGGGAGAGACCTCGTCCGAGGCGTTCGTCTCGGCCTCGACGCTGTTCGGCAGGGACCTGCCGCTCGAGCTCGAGATCGGATCGGGCAAGGCGCGCTTCCTCCTTGCGGAAGCCGAGCGAAACCCCGGCCGCCTCTACCTCGGTCTCGAGATCGTGGAGGAGTACGTCCTCCTCGCCAGGAAGAAGGCCGAGCGGATGGGGCTCTCGAACGTCCGCTTCGAGAGCGTCGACGGCAAGGCGTTCGTCCTCGGGCGGTTGCCGGAAGCCTCGCTCTCGGGCCTCCACGTCTTCTTTCCGGACCCGTGGCCGAAGGCCCGCCACGCGCGCCGGCGTCTCTTCGATGCCGCGTTCGCCGCCGGCGCGGCGCGAGCGCTCGCGCCCGGATCCCCGTTTCGGGCCGCCTCCGACGATCCACCCACCTGGGCGCTCATCGAGAGAACTCTGGATGCCGAACCCGGCCTCGAACGCGACGCACGGGCGCCGGACTGGTCGTCGGGAACGGACTACGAGGCGAAGTGGGAGCGCGCCGGCAAGCCGATCGGCAAGGCGATCTGGCGCCGAAGGTGAACCTCACACGGCGTGGAGCTTGGGTTTCGAAACCGGCGACTCGGCAGCCGTCCGTGAGGCTCCGCCCGTTCCGGGCTCCGCGCCCTCGTGCCCTTCCGGGTACTCGCGGGCGCTCTCGAGCACGGGGCGCAGGAACTTTCGGAAGTAGTCGATACCCGAGAAGAGCGCGACCCCCGTCATCACGTAGAGCGAGATGATCCCGAGCTCGTGCCAGAGGCCGATCTCCTCGAGCTTGACGCCCAGGATCATCAGTGAGATGGCCACCACCTGCGAGATCATTTTCAGCTTGCCCCACTTCGAGGCGACGATCGTGATGCCTTCGCTCGACGCGATGGAGCGGAGGCCCGACACCGCGAACTCGCGCCCCAGGATGATGCACACGCACCAGGCGGCGGCCTCGCGAAGCTCCACCAGCGACACGAGCGCGGCCGAGACGAGGAGCTTGTCGGCGATGGGATCCAGGAGCATGCCGAGCGTCGTGATCTTCTTGTAGCGGCGCGCCCACCAGCCGTCCAGCCAGTCGGTGAGGGCCGCCAGGAGGAAGACCCCGAGGGCAAAGTACTCGCGTCCCGGAATTTTGGTGAGGAGCAGGACGACGAGCAGCGGAACCATGAAGATCCGAAGCACCGTGAGCGCATTTGGGACGTTCAGCCGCACCAGGCCGGCATTCTACTTGCGGCCTCGGTCGCCCGCCCGGAGAATCCCGGCGCCATGACGAACACACGGGCTCCGATCGCCTTCGGCACCGACGGCTGGCGGGGCCGCATCGCGCGCGACCTCACGTTCGAGAGCCTCGCCCGGGTCGTGGCGGCCGCGGGCCGCTGGGCGCGGGACGCGCGAAACACCGAAGACGGCGATCCCGACACGATCGTCTTCGTCCACGACACCCGCTTCCTCTCGCCGGAGCTGGCCCTGCACGGCGCCGAGCTCCTCGCGAGCCAGGGCTTCGAGGTGCTGCTCTCCGACCGGCCCGTGCCGACGCCTTGCGCCTCCTGGCACGTCGCGACGCGAGGTCTCCGCATGGGCCTCGCGGTGACCGCTTCGCACAATCCGGCCGAATGGAACGGGGTGAAGGTCAAGAGCCGCTTCGGCGGAAGCGCGATGCCGGCGACCTACGACGCGATCGCCCGCTCGGCCGACGACCCTCTTCCCTCCCGCGCGGGTGGTGCCGTTCTCAGGACCGACCTCTGCACGGCGTATCGCGAGGCGCTCGCGTCCCAGGTCGATCTCGAGGCCATCCGGCGCGCCGGCCTCCGCGTGATTTTCGACGCGATGCACGGAGCGTCCGGCTCGCTCCTCGAGGAGATCGTGGGCGAAGGGCACGAGACCCGCGTGGTGACGCATCGCGGCGAACGGAACCCGGGCTTCGGCGGCGTCAACCCGGAGCCGATTCCCCAGAACCTCGCCTCGTCACGCGCGCGGCTCGCAGACGGGTTCGACCTCGTGGTGGCGAGCGCGGTGCTCTTCTTCACCTCGGACCTGTCGTCGTTCGTCTCCGGGCGCACACGCGTCGTCGACGGCGCGGTCGACGCGAAGTTCCCCTACGGCACGCTCTGACGCACGTACTTCTCGAGTTCGGGCAACACCTCTTTGCCGAGGAGCTCGATTGTCTTCAGTTTTCCTTCGGCCGAGTGGTGCCCGAACTCGACGTAGTAAGTGAGCCCGTCGACACCCAGGTC
>CAZXSG010000762.1:0-3125 GCA_964643185.1 uncultured Holophagales bacterium | reverse complement strand
GTGGCGGCGGATACCAAGGCGCCGGCCGGGCATTCCGACGTGCTTTACGGCCATGTCGCCGGGCGCGATGCCGCGCTGATGGCGCGGGTGGCCGAGTGGCGCAAACTGTCCGGCGCGGTGCCCGGCGCCTTCGAGGCCTGGCTGCTGCACCGCGGCCTGGAAACGCTGGAGGTGCGGCTGGCGCGGATGTGCGCCTCGGCCAGGGTGCTGGCCGAACGGCTGGCGGCGCATCCCCGCATCCGCCATCTGCGCTATCCAGGACTGGTCACCGACCCGTCGCATGCCGTGGCCAAACGCCAGATGGCGGACTTCGGGTTCCTTCTGAGCTTTGAACTGGAAACCGAGGAAAAGGCAGAGGATTTCCTGAACCGCTGCCGCTATCTTTCGCAAGCCACCTCGTTTGGCGGCACCCATTCCGCCGCCGAACGCCGGGCGCGCTGGGGCGATGCGGTGGCGCCGGGCTTCCGACGGCGCTCGGTCGGGGTCGAACCGGTTGGGCCCGCGGGGCCCGGCGACCCCGAGCTGGGGGACCGGGGCCTGGGCGCCACAGGGCCCGGGCTGGGGATCGATCTTCTGCCGCCGCAAGGCGGTCAACAGGTCGGGCTGGATCGTCCACGTGATCTCTCGCCCCGTGAGATCGGCCTCGTACACGTCCCCCTCTTCCGCTCCGCCGGGCAGGATCATCGGGCCGTAGCAGAGGCACTCGCCTTCGGAGATTCGTGTGAAAACCGTGTCGAGGTGCATGTACGAGCGCTCGGGGGGAATCGCCACCACGAAGATGCGCCTCACGGGCGAGCCTTCGCGCTTCAGAGCTTCGCAGAGCCGCTCGATCGTCATCTTCTCCGTGCGCTCCGAGTAGCCGATGGCGAGGATGTCTTCCCTCATGACGAGGACGTCGCCGCCCTCCAGCGTGGGGCGCATGCGCGCGTAGGAGACCGGCTTGGCGTAGTCCGCCGAGAACTCGTTGAACCAGAAGATCCCGTCGGGCCTCGCGAAGCGCGGGTGATGCTGGAACACGAGTCCCGAGAGGAGCGGCTCGCGGAGACGGGCCGGCGTCGCCATGGAGGACCGGATGACCTTTCCGCCCACGACGGCCGCCGGATCCCGCTGGAAGAAGTAGTTCGGCAGAGGCGGAAGCAGGAACAACGACTCGTGGGAGCCGGTGATCTCGGGGGTTTCCTGCTCGAGCCCCTCGATGAGCGCGGCGGCCAGCGCCTCTGCCGACAGCGCCGAGAGCGCCTCGAAGGCCTCGTTCGAGAAGCCGTGGGCGTCCCTGATCTCGAGCAGAGCCGATCGGCGCACTCCCTCGTCCCCGAGGACGTCCTGGAGGAGGTCCTGGATCTCGAGCACCTCGTCGGCCACGAACCGCAGGAGCTGCTGGAAGCGCCGGTGCTCCTCGCGGGCCCTCGCTCCGAACAGAATGTCGTCGAAGAGGAGGTCCTTCATCATCGAAGGCACCATCCGGTCGATCTCGCGGCCGGGCTGGTGGACGAGGACGGAGCGGAGCCTTCCGATCTCGGAGTCAATCGACAGAGTCATGCGTCTTTCAGGGGAACGGGCGGACCCTTCGGCTCCGCGATTCCCCGGTTCGGCGAGAATAGCAGCGCCAGGTACAGTCGCAGGAGGCGTCGAATGAGCGCAACAGCGGGCCCGGAAGAAGTCGAGTTCCTCGTGTGCAACGAGTGCGAGACACCCTGCTACATGTTCGAGATGGACAGGAAAGGCGGTATTTCCTCCGCCTACTGCGGGTCCTGCGGAAGCGACAAGCCCGAGGACTTCCGGGTGCCCGAGTACGAGGGAGACGAATGACCACGACCCCCCACGCCGGCGCCAACACCGCGGCCGCGATCGACCGCTTCGAGAACCCGCTCACCACGCGCTACGCGTCGGCCGAGATGTCGGCCCTGTTCTCCGCGCGGATGAAGTTCGGCACCTGGCGGCGCCTCTGGCTCTGGCTGGCCGAGAGCCAGCAGGAGCTGGGCCTCCCCATCCCCGATGCCGCCCTCGAAGACCTCAAACGGCACCTCGAGCCCACGGCCGAGGAGCTGGACGCGGCAGACCGGTACGAGGAAGAGACCAAGCACGACGTCATGGCGCACCTCCACGCGCTCGGCGACGTCGCGCCCAAGGCCCGCGGCGTCCTCCATCTGGGAGCGACCTCGGCGTTCGTGGGCGACAACACCGACCTCATCATCCAGCGAGAGGCGCTTCACCTCCTCACGCGGCGGCTCGTCGGCGTCATCTCGCACCTCGCGCGTTTTGCCCGCCAGTACCGCGACCTGCCGTGCTTGAGCTTCACGCATTTCCAGGCCGCTCAGCCGACCACGGTCGGGAAGCGGGCCTGCCTGTGGCTCCAGGACCTCGCCCTCGACCACCGCGAGCTCACCCGCCGGGCCGACGAGCTGCGCTTCCTGGGCTGCAAGGGCGCCACGGGCACGCAGGCTTCTTTCGTCGCGCTCTTCGACGGCGACCTCGCGAAGGCCGAGATGCTGGACGTCCTCGTGGCCGAAAAGGCCGGTTTCAAGGACCGCCTCCGCATCAGCGGCCAGACGTACACGCGTAAGCAGGACGCGCTCGTGCTCTCCGCTCTCGGTGGGCTCGCATCGACCTCCTCCAAATTCGCGAACGACATGCGGCTCCTTCAACATCTCAAGGAGGTCGAGGAGCCGTTCGGGAAGAAGCAGGTCGGCTCCTCGGCGATGCCCTACAAGCGGAACCCCATGAAATGCGAGCGCATCAACGGGCTCTCGCGCTGGCTCCTCTCGATCGCCGAGAACGGCTCGTGGACGCACGCGACGCAGTGGTTCGAGAGAACGCTCGACGACTCGGCCAACCGGAGGCTCGCGCTCGCCGAGAGCTTCCTCGCGGCCGACGCGATCCTGCTGCTCCTCGACGCCGTCGTGGACGGCCTCGTGGTGCACCCCGCCGTCGTGAGGCGGCGGCTCGACGAGGAGCTGCCGTTCCTCGTCACGGAAAACATCCTGATGACGGCCGCGAAGAAGGGCGGCGACCGCCAGGTCCTCCACGAAAGGCTGCGCGTGCTGACGCAAGCGGCCGCCGACCGGCTCAAGAACGTGGGCGGGCAGAACGACCTCCTCGGACGGGTCGCCGCCGATCCGCTGTTC
>CAZXSG010000761.1:0-3127 GCA_964643185.1 uncultured Holophagales bacterium | reverse complement strand
TCCATCTCGGCGTAGAGGCTGAAGAGCTGCCGAGGGTCCCCGCGGCGCGCCTGGGTGCGCATGCCGTTGACGTACTCGGGCGAGTACTCCTGGGCGGAGTTGATCAGCTCGGCTGTGGGATCGGGCTCGTACCCTACGGAGCCCGCGGGGTCACGCTCGGCTTCGGCCTTCTCGTCGGCGGCGGGAGCCGGGGGAGCCTGGGGCCGACGCGCAAGCTCCTGCGCGATCTCCCCGAGTCCCAGCGACAGCCAGCCGTCCACGCAGGCAGCGTGGGGGTCCTACCGGGCGGGCCGCGAGTGTGCGATGTCTCACTGTCGGACAACCCACGCTCCCCGAACGGCCCTGATGGTTGACCGCAGTCACCGAAGGTATGCCCGCCTGCGCGCTACGATTCTCGCCCGGAGGTTCTGGCCTATGGACGCGTGCGTTCACCCTTGCCCCTGTCCTTTCCACAACGACCCCTACGAGGATCCGCCTCTCTATTCGCAGTGCCAGGCCCCCCTCGATTGGCGCGATCACATCTCGGAAGAGGACCTCACCCGGGTCGTCCGCAACGGTGAGTCGGTCAAGGTCATCGTCCTGGCGCTGGACATTCGGCGCTCGACCGGCCTCATGAAGGAGTCCGTGAACCACCGCGAGTTCGCTGACTGCATGAGCCTGTTCATCAACGAGTCTCGAAGCCACTTTCGCCGCACTGGAGGCTGGTTCGACAAATTCACTGGGGACGGATTCCTAGGGTTTTGGATCGTGAGAAAGCTGTCTCCCGAGGAAGCTCAGGTGGGTGGCCAGGTCATTATGGACGAGGCCGACTACATCCTAGCTGTGGCGACGTTCGTTCGGGCGACCGGCCTCCTGTGGGAGCGCGATGTGCTGCCCAGATTCATGGCGAACTGTCAGAACTTCGACCCAAACGTTGGGATCGGGATCGGCATCGATGGAGGAATGGCGACGCCAACTTTCATTGCCGGTCCGCCCACAATGATCGGGCCTCCTGTTGTCGGCGCTGTCCGGATGGGTGACGCCGCAAAATCGGGAGAGATTCTGGTGAACAACCGCCTTGGATTTGCAATGACGACCGAGGCGGAAGCACTTGCCAGGGCTGGCGTTTTCGTCACAGCTTGCGACGTGAAGACGAAGGAAGGCGTCCAGCGTGCCTATTCGGTCAGGATCGACGAGGACATCGCTTTCCAAAACCCCACGGTTGCCTCGCAATCAACCTCGTCTTAGCAGCATCCCGTCGACGTGCTCCACCGGCTCGACGGATGCTCGAATCTTGAGCGCTGCCCGCTGCTCATGCTGTAGTCCATCTCCCGCCCTCCGCCGCTTGGTCGGGCCTACAAAGATCTCCCAAACCAAGTAGCGATGAGCTTCGACTCGCGTGCATCGGAACACGACCTCGACCAGCGCGAATCCGCAACGTTCCGCCGGTCGGGAACTCGCACGCCGAAGGCGACCTTCGCACGTCGGGGCAGGGCAGCGCTTCAAGCCGTTGGCTCCGCCTTGCCCTGCGCGAACCGGCGTTCCCATTCCTCCGTGGAGAGGAACTCGTCGTAGGTCCACCAGCCGTCACAGAGCGCAGAGAGCGTGCGGAGCTTCTCGCGTTCTTCGAGTGTTAGGAACTCGGCCTCTCCAGTTAGGTCCTTCCACAGGTACACCTCGAGATCGCTGAGCCACCCGGCGCACCAGTAGTCCTCGGACAGCTCGCTCATGTAGGAGCGAAGCGCGGTGCGGAGGGCTTCGTCGGAGCTGAGTTTGCTCACGCCAGTTCCCTATCCCGGTAGTTTCGCCGCGCCCACAGATCACGGATCGTGCCCTTGAGCGTCGCGCCCGGAGGAAGGTCGGCGAACGTCACCCACGCGAGCCAGCGGACGAGCCTCCAGCCCACGCGGAAGAAGACGCGGACGCACAGCTCGCGCGCGCGGAGGCGCAACTCGTCGAAGAGGGCATCCTCGTCACGGACGCACAGGGTCATCCCGGCGGGACCTACCCGATGGATGAACCCAACGGGTGTCCATCCCCGGGGGCGCATGTCGCCAGGCCCCAGGACGATGGTCCCCTCGACGGGGCGTTGCCAGAGCCGCAGTCGCCCGCGCCACGTGTCGAGCCGCTCCGCGATGAGCACCCACTCCGGGCCGGGCTGGAAGGGCGTCTCCTTGAAGACGTGGCCTCCTGGGACGTCGAGATGGTCCAATGACGGCAGGTTCAACCCTTCCTCCTCACCGAACCCTCTCGATCGACTCCGGGGCGATGCCGCAGGCACCAAGGAACGCCGCGTCGAAGTCAGCCGGAGACCCGAAGAGCATCGCGTCGTAGCGCGGGTATTGGTTGCCCGCCTGGCCGAACACGGCTTTCGCGACGAGCTGCTCGGTGTGCGCGAGGTACTCGTCGATCGAGCGGTGCACGTAGTCGACCACCGCAGGGTTCGCGATCGGATGAACCTCGCAGCCGCGCAGCCCGCGGTTCAGCGCGCGGAAGCACGCGAGGCACTCCGCGCTCACGCCTTGTCCCTCGCCGCGTTCGCGGCGGCGATCCCCAGGAGCCCCAGGCCGCAGACGCCCGCGCACACGCCACCCGCGAAGGTCCGGACCTGGATCCCGAGCGCGAGCCCGCACAGCAGCGGGAACGCGAGGAAAAGCGCGGCGAAGCGGGAGCCGTTCATGGCCGCACCTTCGAGCAGGCGACGTCGAGCGCCGAGAGCGGCGCGTCGGCAGGCGAGAGGACGGAGACCGCGGCCTCCGCGATGGCAACGAGCGCTTCCACCTCCGCCAGGTCCAGCGTGAGGTACGGCGAGCGCCCCCAGTCTTCGCGGCACTCCGTGACCCGCGTGCGCAGTCCCGATAGTGAAAGCCTCGTGTCGCTCACCGCGCCCCCACACCCGCGGGCAGCAGGATCCGCGGCCGGTTCTCGTCGGCCTGGTTCATCGCGTGCCGGTAGTGCTCGCGGTCCACGGCGGCAACGAGCACCCCGAGCTGACGGTACGTGTCCGTCGGGGCCTTCAGCTCCATGTCGAGCACGGCTCTCTCGTTCGGCGTGATCGGGAGCAGCATCTCGTGCGCTTCGACCTCGAACGCGTAGGTTCGGGTGCCCGTCTCGGGATCCGTCTGTACCGCTGTCTTCAAGCCTTCTC
>CAZXSG010000760.1:0-3128 GCA_964643185.1 uncultured Holophagales bacterium | reverse complement strand
TGGTCTTCCACCCGGCCTCCGACCCGAACATCCTCGTGAACGTCATGGCGGTCGGACTCGTGAAGCACGACCGCATCTTCCGCGCGAAGGCCTCGGGCATCGGGAACCCCGTGCTCTACGCGGGCTCGAAGACGGGCCGCGACGGCATCCACGGCGCGTCCATGGCGTCCGACAGCTTCGACGAGGCGAGCGCCGAGAAGCGGCCCACCGTGCAGGTGGGCGACCCCTTCGTCGAGAAGCTGCTCCTCGAGGCCGTGCTCGAGGTGCTCGAGGGCGACGCCGTGGTCGCCATCCAGGACATGGGCGCCGCGGGGCTCACCTCCAGCTCGTTCGAGATGTGCGCGCGCGGCGACGTGGGCATGCGCCTCGACCTCTCGAAGGTCCCCATGCGCGAGACGGGCATGACGCCCTACGAGCTCATGCTCAGCGAGTCGCAGGAGCGGATGCTCCTCGTCGCTCACGCGGGGCGCGAGGAAGAGGTCTCGGCCGTCTTCCGCAAATGGGGTGTCGACGTCGCCGTGATCGGCGAGGTGACGGATACGTCGCGCATGACGCTCGTCTTCGGCGGCGAGGTGGTGGCCGATCTCCCCATCGGCCCGCTCGTCGACGAGGCTCCGGTCTACACACGCCCCTACGTCACGCTCGAGTCCCGGCCGGCCATCGAGGGCGGCATCGCGCTCGACGGCGCGCCCGACGATCTGACGGCCCTGAAGATGCTGATCGGGTCGCCCAACCTCTGCAGCCGGTCGTGGATCACGGAGCAGTACGACTGGAGCGTGCGGACCGATACCGTGTTCGGTCCGGGCCACGACGCCGCCGTCATGAGGATCAAGGGGAGCCGCAAGGGGCTGGCCCTCACCGCCGACGTGAACCCGCGCTTCGTGATGGCCGACCCGCAGCGCGGGGCGTCGCATGCCGTCGCCGAGGCCGTGCTCAACCTCGCGTGCGTGGGCGCCGAGCCGCTCGCTCTGACCGACTGTCTCAACTTCGGCAACCCCGAGCGGCCCGAGATCCTGGGCCAGCTCGCCGCGGCCGTGAAGGGAATTTCGGTCGCGTGCTCGGTGTTCGAGACGCCTGTGGTGTCGGGCAACGTGTCGCTCTACAACGAAACCGAGGGGAGCGGGATCCTTCCCACACCCACGGTGGGCATGGTGGGGCTGCTCGAGGACGTCTCCCGGGCGGTCCCCTCGGCCTTCCGCAGCGAGGGCGACGTGATCGCGCTCTTCGGCGAAACGAAGGACGAGCTGGGCGCGAGCGCCTACCTCGCCACGGTGCTGGGCCGCGAGGAAGGGACGTGTCCGGGGCTGGACCTCCTGGCCGCCAAGGAGGTGTCCCGTCTGCTCGTGGAGCTTTCGCGCGACGGCTTTCTCAGCTCCGCGCACGATCTCTCCGAGGGCGGCTTCGCGGTGTCGCTCTTCGAGTGCACGTCGGCCGGCCGGGGCGCCGAGGTCAACGTGCAGACGGCGCTCCTGCCCACGATCTTCCTGTACTCGGAGTCGGCCTCGCGGGCGCTCGTCTCGTTTCCCGCGGCCCATTCCCGCAGTGTCCTCGAGGCCGCCAAGCGCCGCGGCGTCGCCACGACGCTCCTCGGCCGGGTGGCCGGCGAATCGCTGCGGATTTCGGTCAACCAGGAGCCCGTGATCGACGTACCAGTGTCAGAGCTCCGCGAGATCACCAATTCCGCCTTCGCAAAGCTCATGGAGGGAAACGCATGAAGTTCCAAAGGTTCGCCCCAATCGTTCTCGCGGCCGCGCTGGCGTCACCGGCCTTTTCACAGGAGGCTCTGAAGATCGGCGCCCCCGCGCCCGACTTCCAGCTCCCGAACGCCGAAGACGGCAAGCCCGTCGCGCTGAAGGACGTCCTCGCCAAGGGCAAGGCAACCGTCATCCTGTTTATCGCGACGAAATGTCCCGTCTCGAACGCCTACGACTCGCGCATGTCCGAGATGGGGAAGGCCTACACCGCCAAGGGCATCTCCTTCGTGGGGATCAACTCCAACAAGACCGAGCCCATCGTCGACGTCGCCAAGCACGCCAAGGCACAGGGCTACGTGTTCCCCGTGCTGAAGGACGAGGGCAACAAGGTCGCCGACGCCTACAAGGCCGGCCGCACGCCCGAGGTGTTCGTGCTCGATCCGAAGGGCAACCTCGTGTACCACGGCCGCATCGACGAGAACCAGGACGACCCGAAGGGCGTGAAGTCGCCCGATCTGAAGAACGCGCTCGACGCGATCGTGGCCGGCAAGGCCGTTCCCGTCGCCGAGACCAAGGCGTTCGGCTGCACCATCAAGAGGGTGTGAGCGAGACTCGCCTCGTCTCGCGGAGGCAGGCTCTCGCGGCCTGCCTCGCGCCTTTGGTGGCCAGAGGCGCCGCGCTGATTGCTGCTGCTCCCCTCGTGGCGCTCGCGCCGGCCGACTACGCGAAGAAGGTCCTTGCGCCTGCGAAGGGCAAGCCGCTCCTCGTGAACTTCTGGGCCACGTGGTGTGAGCCCTGCCGCGAGGAGATGCCGGCGCTCCAGGCGCTCTTCAAGGAGACCGCCTCGAAAGATGCCGGGTTCGTCCTGGTGTCCGTGGATTCCCCGAAGGTCGGCCCGAAGGCCGTTCCGAAGTTCCTCGAGAAGACCAAGGTCACCATCCCCTGCTTCCTCGTGGCGAGCCCGGATCCGCAGACGTTCATCGACACGGTCGACGAGAGCTGGGACGGCTCGGTGCCGTTCACGCTCGTCTATTCGGCCAAGGGGATGCGCGTCGCGAGGCTGGTGGGCTCGCAGACCAAGGCCGATTTCGCGGCGGCGCTGGCGAAAGCCAAGGGTTGAGCGTTCCGCGGGCCGGAGGGCTGGCCCGCGGGGCGCTGTTCATGACCCTCGCGGCGGTGGCGTTCTCTCTCATGGGGGCGTGTGTGAAGACGGCCACCGAGACGCTGCCGTCGACCGTGGTCGTCTTCTTCCGCAACGCCATCGCGCTCGCGATCCTCGCGCCCTGGCTTCTCCGCGGCGGTCTTGCCGGACTCGCGACGAAGGACGTCCCGGGCCACCTCATGCGAGGCATCGGCGCGCTTCTCTCGATGACGTGCTTTTTCTGCGCGCTCTCGCGGCTGAAGCTGGCGGACGCGATGCTGCTGAACCAGTCG
>CAZXSG010000759.1:0-3134 GCA_964643185.1 uncultured Holophagales bacterium | reverse complement strand
CTGCGAAGCGGCCCCGCCGGGGAGGAGGACAGGGGTCGGGGGATGGAGCGCTCCGGAGACCCCGCACGGTTCGCGGCCGTGTTCGGCCGTCTGGTCACCCTGCGGCCGCGCGGCCGCTACCGAACGTTCCGAACCGCCATGATCTTCAAACCCGGCTATTGCGACCACCTGCTGTCCACGCTGTTCGGGTTTCCCAAGCGGAACGGCGGGAAGACCGCGGGCCTCGAGCAAGAGCCTCTGCGACAGGAGCACTTCGACGTCGCCGCCGGCGTGCAGGCCAAGACCGAGGAGGTTCTCGTCCATCTCCTGCGCCGCCTCCGCGAGACCACGACCTCCCTCAACCTCTGCCTCGCGGGCGGGGTCTTTCAGAACTCGGTGGCGAACGGAAAGCTGCGGCAGAGCGGTCTCTTCGACACCATTCACGTGCCGTCGGTGCCCGGCGACCACGGCGCGGCTCTGGGCGCAGCGTTGTGGGCATCGCGAGAGGCCGTCGTCGGCAGGTCGCGCGCCAGCCGGCTCCCGGCCTACCTGGGCCCAGCCTACGACGTTCACGAGATCGAAGAGGCGCTCCGGGCGGCCGCTGGCATCGTCTGGACTCGCCCCGGGAACATTGCCGTCGAGGTCGCGCGTCTTCTTGCCGAGGGACGGATCCTGGCGTGGTTCCAGGGCCGGTCGGAGTACGGACCTCGTGCTCTCGGGAATCGCAGCATCCTGGCCGACCCGCGCCGGGGGGAGATGAAGGACCTCGTCAATGAGAGGATCAAGCACCGCGAGCCGTATCGGCCCTTCGCGGGCGCCGTACCGATCGAGGGCGCGCCCCGGTACTTCGATCTCGAAGGGGCCTCACCGTTCATGCAGTTCGTCGTCCCCATCCGCGAGAGCGCGTGCGAGCTCATCCCGGCGGTCTCGCACGGAGGGACCTGCCGAGTACAGACCGTCGATAAGAGCGAAAACCCGGCTTTTCACGAGCTTCTCGTCGAGTTCGAAAAGCTGACCGGAATCCCGATTCTTCTGAATACGTCGTTCAACGATGCGGACGAGCCGATCGTCTGTTCCCCGGTCGACGCGGTACGCACGTTCCTCGCAACCGATCTCGACGGGCTCGCCCTGGGGCCGTTCCTCGTCAACCGTCTCGGAAAGGTCGACATCCGCCGTGTCCGATGATTCCGTAAACCCCTACGCCACGCCGACCGCGTCGCTGACGGCCTCGACCCCGTCTGTGGATGGCGGTGTCGCCGTCGCCACGTGGCGCTCGGCCGTCGAGCTCGAGCTGAAGGCGAGCCAGGTCTATTGGCGGGCGCTCCTCAGGACGCCGGTGAGGATTCTTGCTCGCGTCATTGGCGGCCTGATTTTCCTCGTGTGCGTCGCAAGCCTCGCCACGTCGAAGCCGCAGGGAAGCACCATCGTTCTTCTGCTCGTGAGCGGATATGGGCTCTTCCTTCTTCCCTGGTCGATTCGGCGAAGCGTACGGGCCGGCTATTTCAACGGGCCCGGCGCCGACAGGACCGTCACGATGACATTTTCGGACTCGGGCTTCTCCCTGGTGGTGGACGGCGTCAGCTCCGTACAGGCAACCTGGGCTCTGATGCGCGTCTGTATTCTGACTCCAGAGGGATTTCTCCTATGCTCGATTCGCGAATCCCTCGTGTGGGTTCCCTCCTTCGCCTTCGAGTCGCCGCATCAGCGGGAGGTCGCGGAAAGGCTGCTGATCAATCACGTGAAGACCATGAGGGGCTAAGATATCGAGCGAAAACATGTATCTCGTCACGCTCGCCCTCGCTTCCGTTCTCTTCCTGCCCCCAAACGTGACCACGTTCGATCTGCCGCTCACGCCGTCCGCTCTCACGGGTTTCCGCTTCGTGGCGTGCTCGGATGACTTTTCCGGATCCGTCGTCTGTAACTCCCAGTTTGCTCCTCTCGTTCGCTTCTATCCCGACGGCCTGTCGACGTCTGAGGACCCTTCCCTCAACGGCTGCTGGCAGATCCTGGACCGCGATTCCCTCCTCATCAACGGTCAGCTGTTCAAGCGCAGCGCCACATCGCGGTCGTTCCTCCATGCCCTGCCGAATCGCGACCCGCGCTTCGGCGTTCACCTCCTGCTCCGGTCCGATGCCGACCGTTGGTGGCGAAACACGGAGCACCGATCGGCCTGGCTCTACCGCGAGCTGCTCCACGACCTCCTCGCTGCGGGCATTCGCGTCCACGACACGTGCCTCGAGCTCGGCGACGACGGCTCCGCAGACGACATTCCCTACCTCCTCCTCGCCCTCCCGACGCGTTCGAGCGTGGCCGGATCTCCCGGAGAGCGCCCGATCTTCCCGTGCACCGTCGTCCACTGCCGCGAAGCCCTCCGTAACATCGCCGGCTTCGACTGCGGGTTTTTCGCGGAAGACTGGTACGACGCCCTTCACCTCCGGAGGCGGCCTGGCGATGCGCGGCCGGGACCGTTACCGGCCACAAACGAGTAGACTCTTGTCGGAGGCCATCGTGATCGTCTGTCAGTGGCACCTCGACACGCCGTTCGGAAAGCAAGGCCAGGCCGTCGCCGTCATGAAGGCCTGGGGACTCGAGAAGTTCGCATCCTCCGAGTTTCGCCGGGCCCGCTCGAGCCGCCTTCTCGTGGGTCACATCGGCTCCTCCCCTTCTCATATCGTCGACGAGTACGTCTTCGAGACCCTCGCCGACTTCGAGGCCGCGATGCAGGGCATGGCCCAGCCTCAGTTCAGGGCGCACGCAGAAGCGCTCGCGCCGTTCATCGTTCCGGGGTCCCAGCGCTGGGAGGTGCTCCGGGTGGTCGACTAGCCAGCGATGCACACGAAACTTCTCCCCCGGTCGCTCCTTCTTCCCCTACTCATCTGCGCGAGCACCGTGAGCGCGAAGTATGGGCACCAGGGCTTCGCGAGCCTCTACGCGAACGCCGACGCCATCGTCGTCGGCGAGATCGTCGAGGTCACGAGCTCGGAATTTGGCTTTCGTAGCGACGAGGTGTTCCGAAGCTCGGCCAAGGCGCCCCTGAAGGCCGGCTCCGTCATCAGAATCGCCCGGTTTCGCAACTGGCAATGCGCGAGCAGGTGGATGGGCTACCAGAAGGGCCAGTACCTGCTCCTCTTTCTCCCCCCCCCCGAGGCCACTGC
>CAZXSG010000758.1:0-3138 GCA_964643185.1 uncultured Holophagales bacterium | reverse complement strand
ACAGTTCGGCAAGGGCGCCCGCGAGTACGCCACGCTCTACCGGCGGGCGATGGACTTCCACTATCAGAACGCGTTCGGCACCCCGCTCCCGGACATCTACACGGAGTTCGCGCTCGATCGCGCGTACCGCCACCGCGACGAGGCGCTCCTGAGGCCGGCCGACGGGGCCCTGAGGAAGAACTCCCTCGACCCGAGCCTCTTCAGCTCCGTTCCTTCGTGGGATCCCGCAGGGCTCGCTCCGCTCTCGCTGACCGGAATCTACCCGCTCTCGGGCCGGGCCCTGCGGGTGCCCGTGCCGGAGACGGCTCGGACGGCCCGCGTGCTCACCATAAAGGTCGCCGTCACGGGCGCGGAGCTGTCGAGACAGGGGGTCCGCATCTTCGTGTTCCGCGAGAAGGACGGCGTGCTGGAGTCCGGAGGAGAGATCGAGCTGACAGACGTCACCGCACCCGTCGACGTGCCGATCGGCCTTGAAACACAGCAGCTGACGATCCTGGTGGTCAACGCGTCTGTCCAGGACGCGGTCGCGACGGTCACGTTCGGGGTGCCGGTCTACACCCGGGTCTCCTGGGGTCTCACCCGCTTCACCGAGGCCTGCATCCGTCCGCCGTGCTCGGCCACCTGCGAGACGGGCGAGGAGGGACAGGAGGCCGACTGGCTCGGTCCGCTCGGCTGGACCGGCGACACGTTCCTGTACGAGGAGCTGGACGGCCGGGTCGGAGGAAACCTCTCAACCGACGGAAAGACCCTCGTCTCCGTCTTCGCGGATCTGGGGGGGCAACGGATCCTGGAGTGGAAGAACCTGCCTCTCGACCTGGCGCTAACCACCCCCGACACGCTCGTGTTCGGAGTCTCCGGCGTGGCGGCACGCGACCACGTCGTCATTGCCCGGTCGCTCTTCTGCGCGAGCGATCACGACGGAATCGACTGGACGAAGCCGGTGAGGCTGGAGGTACGGCTCGGTAAGTAGCGCGCCGGAGGCGTTTCCCGGCCCGGAGGGCTGAACAGATTACGCAAGGTGGCCCATGAATCGATCCGATTCCGCGTCACACCGAGGTCACGCCGGCATTCTGGCCGTCACGCTCCTTCTCATGACCACGGCCGTCTCGTTGGTCTCGCTCCGGCGTCCGACAGCCTCGGCGCCTGCAGCGGCGAGCACTCTGTTCGTCCCGGCCTCTGCGCACGCCGCGGGGGCCAACGGAGCCAGCTGGCGCACCGACGTCGAGGTCCATAACCCGGGCGCGACCTCGGCCTCGTACACCATCTCCCTGCTTCGCCGCGACGCCGACAACGCGCAGCCCGAGACGCGCTCGTTCCTCCTGGAAGGCCAGCGTTCCGTCCGTTACATCGACGTCCTCACGTCGCTGTTCGGCTTCACGGGCGCCGCGGCCCTGCGCTTCGACGTGACCTCCGGAACGCTCACCGTCACGAGCCGCACGTACAACCAGATCGGCACGAATCCCTGGAACCTGCCCGCCGGCTCGTCGTTCGGGCAATTCGTTCCGGGCCTCGCGATCGAGAAGGCCATTCCCTACGGTGAGGAGGGCCGTCTCGTCCAGCTCACGCAGCGAGACGCCGCATCGCTCGACGGCTTCCGCACGAACATCGGTCTCGTCAACGCCACAGGCTCGGCACTCGACGTGAAGCTGGACCTCTACCGCGCCGACGGATCTCTCCTCGGCACAAGGCAGGGTGACGAGACCCGCCTGCCGCCGTACGGCTTCCGGCAGCTCGATCAGGTGTTCGCGCCCTGGGGCACGATCGCCGACGGCTATGCCGTGGCGCGCCCGGTGACGCCCGGCGGAAGGCTCTTCGCGTTCGCCACGGTGATCGACAACCACTACTCGGGGGATCCCATCTTCGTGCCGGCCTCCCGTGTCGCAGGGTCGCCCGCGGCCTCGCCGACGCCGACGGCGACCCACACGCCTCCGGCCTCCGGCAATCCCGACCTCTATCTCTACAAGCCCGCGGACTGGCCGGGTTGCGTGGTCGCCAACTCCCGCGACAACTGCTGTCCGCCTTCGACAGAGCTCCTGTCGTCCTACATGGACACCTGGTTCTTCTTCGCCGTCGCCAACAACGGCCCGGGACGCCTGACCGGACCCGTCTCGTTCGGACTCCTCGTCGACGGCATCTACCAGGGCACCGCCACCTGGGCCAACGAAACGGGCCTGGATCCCGGCTACTACATGGCCCTCACGTGGCAGTACGACGGCTTCATTCCCGTGGGCCACCACAACACGGCGATACAGGTCGACCCGAACGGCCTGATCGCCGAGACGAACGAGGGGAACAACTCGTGCGCGTTCTCCGGGGAGTGGACGACCATCGAGTTCGGAACCGATCTGCAAGGCCGCACGCGCGGAAACGGCCGCGTGAGCCAAACCTCCCTGGCGCTCCCCCTCGCCACGCGGACGCTCGCCGCGGATGCCACGACGCTCTACCTCCCGGCGACCGCGCATGCCTCTGGCGTCAACGGCGCGAGCTGGCGCACCGACGCCGAGGTGCACAACGCAGGTACGGCCGCGGCGTCCTTCACCGTGAGCCTGCTCAAACAGAACGAACAGAACCCCACGCCCGAATCGCGCACGTTCTCGATCGGGCCCCAGCAGTCCCTGCGCTACGTGGACATCCTGTCCTCGGTGTTCGGCTTCACCGGTGCCGCCTCTCTGCGCTTCACCTCGGCCTCGACCTCGCTCCTCGTCACGAGCCGCACGTACAACCTGATCGGCGAGAACCCCTGGAGCCTGCCCGTTGGCTCGTCGTTCGGACAGTTCGTACCCGGCCTCGCCGAATCCGAGGCGATCGGCTTTGGCGAAGAGGGTCGCCTCATCCAGCTCACCCACCGCGATGCCGGCTCGCTGACTGACTTCCGCACGAACGTCGGGCTCGTCAACGTGACGCAACAGACGATCGACGTCCGCGTGGACGTGTTCCACGCCGACGGCTCGCTGATGGGCACCGTCCAAGGTGACGAGACCCGGCTCCGACCCTATGAGTTCCGCCAGCTCAACGCCGTGATCGGCAGGATGACCGCCTGGTGCGCCGATGGCTACGCCGTCGTCCGCACGACGACACCCGGCGGCCGGCTGTTCGCCTTCGCCACGGTCATCGACAACCACTTCTCGGGCGATCCGA
>CAZXSG010000757.1:0-3141 GCA_964643185.1 uncultured Holophagales bacterium | reverse complement strand
ACGAGGATCTTCGCGGAGTGGAACGCCTCTCGCGGCAGAGGCCGTGTGTAGAGGTTCCGGAAGCCTCCGTTCTGATGCTCGAGGCCGAAGAGAAGCGCCGAGACGAGCGTCGTGAGGAGCGGCAGCATGAGCACGCAGAAGAACGACAGCGCGTGCGACATGAGGACGAACGGGTTCGCGCCCTTCGTGAGCATGCCGTCGCGCGAGACGTAGATGACGAACTGGAGCATCGCCACCACGACCGGGGCGATCACGGCGCTCCCGAGCGCGAGGGTGCGGTTCACCTTGAGCGTTTCGGACCACACGGCGCGGCCCAGGGCCGCCGGGAAGGAGGCGACGGCGTTCACGCTGCGCACCTCACGTCCTCCAGCGTGCGGCCCGCGGTGAGCTCGAGGAACGTCTCCTCGAGGCTCTGCCTTTCGAGCGAGAGGTGGTGGAGCGCGTGGCCCGCACGCACCACGTGCGCCGACACGGCTGCTGCCACCGCTGCCGCCGCGTCTTCTGAATCGACCGCCACGGAGAGAGCTCGAACACCCTCTCCCGCGAGGCGCTCGACCGCATAGCCCGCCTTGCGGAGCAGCGCGGCCACGGCCTCGAGCGGCTCGGCCCGCAGCAGCAGGTGCGGCGTGATGCGCGCGGCGAGGCCCGCCCGCGTGCCCTGGAAGACGAGGCGACCCGAGCCCAGGATCCCCACGTGCGTCGCCAGCTGCTCCACCTCGGAGAGGAGGTGGCTCGAGAGGAACACGGTCACGCCCTCTTCGTTCGCGAGCCGCTTGAGAGTCGCGCGCATCGTCTGGATTCCCGCGGGGTCGAGGCCGTTGGCCGGCTCGTCGAGCACGAGGAGCTCGGGCGAAGCGAGGAGCGCGAGCGCGAGGCCGAGGCGCTGCTTCATGCCGAGCGAGTAGCCGGAGACCGGCCGGTCCGCGGCCTCCGTGAGCCCGGCCGACTCGAGAGCGCGCGCGAGGGCTGCCTTCTCGACCGCGAGGAGGCGCCGCGTGACCTCGAGGTTCTCGCGGCCGGTGAGATGCGGATACAAGGACGGCGTCTCCACGAGCGCGCCGAGCCGGCCGAGGACCCGGGCCCTCTCTGTCGCGAGCGGCAGACCGAAGACGCGCACCGAGCCGGCATCCGGCGCGAGGAGTCCGAGGAGCATGCGGATCGTCGTCGTCTTGCCGGCGCCGTTCGGACCCAGGAAGCCGTAGATCGCGCCGCGCGGCACCTCGAGATCCACCTGGTCCACCACGGCGGTGGCGCCATATCGCTTGAGGAGCCCCTTCGTCTGGAGCACGAGGGTGTCGTCGTTCACGTCGACCTCCACACCCAACGTGGCACCGGCTCGTCGCAGGCCCGTCCGGGAACTGTCGCGAACGTGTATCAGGCGAGAGGGAGCACCACGGTGACTGCGGTTCCCTCGGATCCCTCGCCCATCCGGCTCGCGAGACTCACGCTTCCGCCCATCGCCTCGGCGAGCTCCTTCACGAGCGCGAGGCCGAGGCCCGCACCTCCCGCGCCCGCCGCGCGACCCCGCCGGAAGCGCTCGAAGACCTCGGCCGCCTCGCTCTCGGGGATCCCGGGACCCGTGTCGGCCACGACGAGCCGGGCCATTCGATCCGGACCCCGCTCGAGCGACACCGCGACGAGGCCTCCCGGCAGGCCGTGGCGGATCGCGTTGTGAACGAGGTTCGAGAGGATCTGGAACGTCCGGTGCGGATCCCCGCGCAGCAGGATCGGCTCTCCGGCGGCGGGGCTCGCGACCACGATCTCGATGCGCGCCGTGCGGTGCGCGAGGGGCGCGAGCGAGGTCACGACCCGCGAGACCACCTCGTGACCATCGAACGTCACCGATTCGATCGCGAGCTTCCCGGCCTCGAGACGCGCGAGATCGAAGAGGTCCTCGAGCGTCCGTCCGAGGCGCGCGGCATCGGCGAGGAGCGCCTCGCGCTCGGGAGTCGCCGGCAGCGATTCCGCCCGGGCCGACAGCGCCGCGACGGGAGTCCGCAGCTCGTGCGAGATGGAAGCGAGCAGCTCGCGGCGCGACGCGAGGAGCGCCTCGGTGAGGCCCTTCTCGCGCGTGAGCGCGTCGTTGGCCGCCTGCAGCCGGCCCGCCATCGCGTTCACCTCGCTCGTGAGCCGGCCCACCTCGTCGGAGGAGGGGTCCTCGAGGCGCGCGTCGAGCCGCCCGGTGCCCAGCGTCTCGACGTGCGACGTGAGCGCTTCGAGCCGCCGGGTCACGGGTCTTGCGACCGCCCGCGAGAGCACGGCGAACGGCGGGAGCAGCACGACGAGCGCGGCCACGACCCAGAAGCCCACGATCACGAGCTGCGGCAGGACCCCCACCACGAACCGCATCGCGAACGTCTCGTGGAGCGACGCGTTCTTCGGCATCAGAGCGGGCAGCAGGCGCTGCACCGCGAGGATCGCGGGCACGAGTGCGGCGAGGCCCACGAGGAGCCCCAGCGCACCGAGCTGTCCGATGAGAAGCCGGTAGGCCAGTCGCGTGCGCGCCCGCAGAGCGAGCGTGTATCCGGCCAGGACCACCGCCCGGAGCACGAGGAACCCGCAGACCGAGATGAGCAGGTAGATCGGATGGCGCACCCCGCGGGGAAAGAGAGCCGCCCGCACGGCATCCAGCGCGAGGAGCGGGAGCACGGCGATGAAGATGTCGAGCGCAGCCCGGGCCGGACGCTCCGAGCGCAGCCTGAGGGCGGCCCACAGCGCGGCGAAGGGAGCGACGAAGAGATCCAGAGCCTGGCGGATCACGGACGACGGCATGGACGCGGGCACGAGCACGCGCGCCACGAGAGAAAGACCCACGATGACGAGCACCGTCTCGACGGCCGTCCGGAGAGGCGACGCGGAGGCGACGAGGTGGAGCACCCTCGAAACCAGCGACGCTCGGGACGCCCCGGTCATTCGGGAGCCCGGAGCCGGTAGCCGACGCCCCACACCGGCTCGATCCAGGCTCCGGCCTCCCCGAGCTTCTTGCGCAAACGCGATATCGCGTTGTCTACGGCGCGCCCGGCCTCGGCGCCCTCGCCGCCCCAGACGCTCTCGAGAAGGAAGGCCCGGGAGAACGCCCGGCCCGGATGCCGCGCGAGAAGCCGCAGCAGCCCGAGCCCCTGCGGGCGGAGGGGCCCCTCC
>CAZXSG010000756.1:0-3142 GCA_964643185.1 uncultured Holophagales bacterium | reverse complement strand
GCCCGTATCCGTCCCGTCGTAGAACGCCGACGCCCGCCCGTCCACGACGGCGAAGCCCTTCTTACCGAGCTTCGACTGAACAGTCGCCGCATCCACGACGAGGGGACGGACTTTCAGGGCCGAGAGGGTGCCCGTTTTCGCGGCCGGCACCTCTTGCGTCACCGCGCCCCCTGCGCGTACCCACGCATCGAGACCGCCGTCGAGGAGGAACGCGTTCTTGCCGAGGCCTGCGTAGTCGAGCGTGAAGACGACGCGCGTCGTGGGCGAGACCCAGTCTTTCCCGTAGTACACGACGACCTTCGAGCGATCGGAGATACCGAGTGCTTCGAGCTTCTTCCGAAGATCGTCCGCGGTCGGCATCTCCAATACGAGTCCCTGCGCGCTCCTGTCGGTCACCGAGACGTCGGGCAGCATCGTGTGCCGCGCGCCGGGGATGTGCGTCTCGGCATACCCGTCCTTGTCTCCCACGTGGAGGAGCACGAGGTCGGGGTCGGATAGATGGCCCTTCAGCCAATCGGCCGAGACCACGAGCGCGTCACGCGGGGAGCCGGCATGCGCCGGAACGGCGAGGAAGGTCGCCGCGAGCGCCACCACTGTGGAGGTTCTGAGGTTCATTTCGAAGTTCTCCTTTTTCTGTCAGGCAGGGCGATGCCCGGCGCGACCTCACGGACGCCCGGAAACACCGGCTTTCAGGAAATCAACTGGAACGAAGGGCCAGCATTGGGGGCGTCGTCGCCGCCCTCCACGCCGGCAGGACACAGGCCAGGAGCGCCACGGACAGCAGGGTCACAGACGACCCGACGAAGCAGGCGGGATCGGTTGCCGAGACGCCGAAGAGCACGCCCGAGACGAGACGCGAAGCGGCGAGCGCTCCCACGACCCCGAGAAGGAGTCCCAGCACCACGGGCGTCATGGCTTCCTTCACGAGCAGCCTCAACAGCGCTCCCGGCTCGGCCCCCAGCGCGAGGCGCACGCCGATCTCGTGGATCCGCTGGCTGACGTGGAAGGCCAGCACGCCGCCGATTCCGGCCGCGCTGATCGCGAGCGCGAGACCGGCGAAGCCCGACAGCAGCCACGCGACGAGCCGCGAGGTCGCGACCGAGCCGCGCCGCACGTCTTCGAGCGTGCGGATGTCCACGACCGCGACCTGCGCGTCGCGCCCGCGGATCGCGCGAATCACCTTCGAGGCGATCTCCTTCGGGTTCTCGGAGGTCCGCACGAGGAAGCTCGCCGAGACTCCGGGGTTCTGCGAGAACGGCAGGATCAACTCCTCTGTGGGGCTCTCCGCGAGCCCGTACTGACGCACGTCGCCCACGACCCCCACGACCTCCGACCACGTGCTCCCGCCGTCGAACGAAACGCGCTGTCCCAGCACCTCCCCTTTCGGAAAGTACTTCGACTGGAACGCCTGGTTGACCATGACTTCGGTCCTGGCTTCCGTGGACGCCTGGGGCACGAAGCGGTCGTCGAAGAGGCGTCCGGAAAGGAGGGGGATGCCGAGCGTCGCGAAATAGTCGGCGCTCGTGATGCGGATCGCCGCGCGCGGAAGCGGCACGTCGTCGGGATGCTCACGCTCCGCGAAGCGAAAGGACCCGTCGAAGCGAAAGCCCTGGTTCAGCGGCACCGCGACCGCCCCGGCGGCGCTCGTGATGCCGGGAAGCGCGCGCACGTCGGTGAGCACGCTCTGGTAGAAGCCCGACATGCGCTCCTGATCGGCTCGGTTCTCGGGCCCCAGGTACTTCGACCAGTTGAGGTCGAGCGTCATCGTGAGCACGTTCTCGGTGCGGAAGCCCGGGTCCACGTGCGTGAGGTTCCAGAAGCTTCTCAGAACGAGGGCAGCTCCGATGACGAGCACGAAAGACAGCGCGAGCTGTGAAGCCACGAGCACCGAGCGGAGCCGCCCGGCCCCCCGTCCGGGCGTCGCGCGCACTCCGCCCTCCTGCAGCACCGCCGAGAGGTCCTGACGGCGCGAGAGCGCGGGCACGCCCCCGAAGACGAGTCCGGTGAGTACCGAGACACAGAGCGTGAACGCCAGGACGGCCGGGTGGAGACCGATGCCGGCGGCCGCGGGCGTCACCGTTTCGGCGATCGCCCGCAGGGCCTTCAGCGAGAGGACCGCGAGCACGAGACCGAGGAAGCCGCCCGTGAGCGAGAGGAGCGTCGCCTCGGTCACGAGCTGCCGCACGATGCGGCCGGCGCTCGCGCCCACCGTTCCGCGGAGCGCGAGCTCGGGAGCCCGGTGCGCGAGGCGCGCGAGCATGAGGTTCGCGACGTTCGCGCAGGCGATGAGGAGGATGAGCGCCACCGTGCCGAAGAGGAGCCACAGAGTCGTGTCCGCGCCCCCGGTGATCTCGAGCCGCACGGGGACCACCTCGGCCCGCATGCCGCGGCCCGGCGGGTACGCGTCCCGATGGGTTTCGAACATGCGGCCCGTCGCGGACGTGAGCTCCGCCTCGGCCGAGGCCGGAGTCGCGCCCGGCGCGAGCCGGCCGAGCAGGGCCACCATGCGGGCCGCGCGGTTCGGCACGGTGCGGGCCCGGAACGGGCAGGCCGATGCCGGCATGAAGACGTCGTTCTGGTTCGGATAGCGCGGCAGCGGCGGGAGGATTCCCACCACGGTGTGCGGATGGTCGTTCAGCTGGAAGACCTTGCCGAGGATCGAGAGATCGCCTCCGTGGACGCGCTCCCAGTATTCGTACGAGAGCACGAGCACCGGCTCGGATCCGGGGGCGTCCTCGCCGGTGCGGAACGTGCGGCCGTACAGCGGCGCGACGCCCAGCACGTCGAAGTAGTTCGCGGAGACGACGCCCGTCTGCACCCGCTCCGGCTCCTTGCCGCCGAGCATGAGGAAGCGCATGGAGTGGTACTCGGCGAGGGCCGAGAAGGCCTTCGTCTCCGAGCGGAGGTCGGTGAACTCCTGAACCGAGAAACCGACGCGGGCCGCGACCCCGCTCGTCCCTTCGGGCACCTGGTAGATGCGCACGATGCGATCCGCGTCGCCGTAGGGCAGCTCCTTGAGGAGGACGCCGTGCACGACGCTGAAGATGGCGGTGTTCGCACCGATGCCGAGCGCCAGCGTGAGCACGACCGCGATCGCGAAGCCGGGGCTGCGGCGGATGCCGCGGAGCCCGAAGCGCACGTC
>CAZXSG010000755.1:0-3145 GCA_964643185.1 uncultured Holophagales bacterium | reverse complement strand
TGACCCGGTCGGCACGCGGTTGATGGTGCTTCCGGGGGTCTCCGGGTTTGCCCGAGGGGTGGCCCGGCGGATGGGGGCCGTGGCCGTGGCGGTTTCGTTGCGAGGCGTGAGAGGTTCTCGACGGAGCTCGCGACCTCGGCCAGAGACGACAGCATGCCGGTGAGGGCCTGGGCGGTCTCGTCCACGAAGCTGCGGAGGCCCTGTGCCGAAAGGGAAACCTGCTGGATCGAGGCGGACATCTCGTGGAGCGAAGCGCCCGCGTTCTCGGCCACCGAGGAGAGGTCCTCCATGGAGCCGCGCAGCGAGCGGAGCGCGTCGTCGGCCTTGCGGGTCGCGCCGGCCGTCTCCTCGGCGCGGTGCGTCTGCACCGAGGCCGCGTGCGAGAGGTCGCGGCTCCGGGCCGTGAGGTCCCGCGCGACGCTCGACACGGCGAACGCGATGCGCACGAAGGAGGCCAGGATGCGCTCCATCTCCACGAGGAGGCCGTGCAGCGCCTCGGAAAGCGCGGGATCCCCCGAACGGTCCAGCTCGCGGCGTGTGAGCGTGAGGTCGCCCGCGGCCGTGCGGTGCAGCGCCTCGCTCGTGGCTTCCCGCGCTCGCTGCACGCGTCCGCGCTCCCAGGCTTCCAGGGCGGCCACGAGGCCCGCGGCGAGAACGCCCGCCGTGAGGATGCGGACCGGGTCCTCCGAGGGGGCGGCCGCGAGGAGGCCGAACACGAGGAGGACGCCCCCCGGAGCGAACGCGCTCGAGACGCGGAACCGCCGCTTCTCTTCCCGGGTCTCGCGGCTCTCGAGCATTTCGCCCGATGCTACGCTGGGGCCTCGCGTGAGTCACCGGCTCGTCACGGCTCTTTCGGACGTTCGGACGGCGGTCGACGCGCGGCTCCCGGAGCTCCTTCACGCAGGTTCAGGCGAGGTCGATCCGCTGGATTCGCTGCCTCCCGCGACGCGGGAGGCGCTCCTCTCCCCGGGAAAGCGCGTGCGGCCGGGTCTCGTATTCCTCACGGGCGAGCTCTTCGGCGTCGCACCCGCGCGGCTCCTCGATCCGGCCTGCGCCGTGGAGATGCTCCACGCCGCCTCTCTGGCGCTCGACGACCTGCCCTCGATGGACGACGCGCCCACGCGGCGCGGCCGGCCGTCGGTACATGCGGCGTTCGGCGAGGACCTCGCGATCCTCGCGGCGGTGGCGCTCCTCGCGCGCTCGTTCGGCGTCCTCGCGGAGTCGGGTCTCCGGGCGCCGCGGCACGGCGGGGTGGGGCAGGCGGCGGCGCTGGATCTCGTTTCGCGTCTCGCCGAGGCCTGCGGGCTCCTGGGGCTCGCCTCGGGGCAGGCCCTGGACCTTCGCACCCAGCCGAAGGACGCGACGTTCGACCGGCTCGAGACGATCCACGCGCGGAAGACGGGCGCGCTCTTCGTCGCGGCCGCGGAGATCGGCGCGGTGCTCGGCGACGCGCGTGAGAAGGAGCTCGCGGCCGTGCGCTCCTACGCCAAGAACGTGGGGCTCGCGTTCCAGATCGTGGACGACCTTCTCGAGAAGGACCCCGAAGCGAAGCTGGGCAAGGAGGCGCGCCGTGCCCCCGCGCCCACGTTCGCGCGGCACGTGGGCCGCGAGGGTGCCAAGCAGCTCGTCGACGAGCTGACGGCACACGCGATTGCTGCGCTTTCGGTCTTCGGCGCGAAGGGCGCGCTCCTCGCGAGCTTCGCGACGATGCTGCGCGACAGAAAGAGTTGAGGGCGGTTCGCCACCGGGAGTCAGTCCGGATGCGCGGTGTGCCGGGCCTTCTCTTCCAGGAGCGCGATCGTCGAGGCGAGCCCGTCCTTCTTTCGGAGCTCCGCGCCCAGGGCCCGCGCACGTGCCATCACGCCCGGATCGAACAGCCTCTCGAACCCCTTCGTGAGCGTCCTCTCGTCGAGCTTCGGGAAGGGCAGCGCGTCGCCCACGCCCAGCTCCCGGACCCGCACGCCCCAGTAGGGCTGATCGGCGAAGACCGAGCAGACGAGCGTGGGGAGGCCGGCGCCGAGGCTCGCGTGCGTGGTGCCGGCGCCGCCGTGGTGCACGGCCGCGCGGCAGCGGGGGAAGAGCCAGGCGTGATCGACGCTGGGGACGATCTGCAGTCGGTCGTCGTTGGCGTCTCCCATGCTCGTCCAGCCCGCGCCCACGACGGCGCGCGCGCCCGTCGCCTCGAGGGCCCTTCGCGCCGCGCGGAGGACGGGGCCGGGATCCAGGATCGGCATGCTGCCGAAGCCCAGGAACACGGGCGGGTCGTTGGGTTTCGACTCGATCCAGCGCGCGAGCCCTTCGGGGCGCTCGCCCGCGAGCGAAAGCCGAAGCTCCTCGGAGAGCTCGACGTGGCCGGTGATGTGACAGTTGCCGTTCCAGTCCGAGGGGCGCGGCGAAAGGGCTTCGGCGTAGGCGAGCACCACGGGGAGCCCGCGGCGTTTCGCCTGCCGCGTGAACGGCTCGTCGACGGGCGGGGCCCCCAGCCGCCGCCGCATCGCTGCGACGTCGGTTCGAGCGCTCTTCCACAGAAGGTCGATGAGGAGCTTGTGGGTGAGCCGGTTCAACATTCCGATCCCGAGGTTCCGCGTCGTGATGAACGGGCTCGGGATGTCGCCCGAAGAGGGGATCGGATAGAAGTAGACCGGGATCACGGGGATCTTCCGCGCGGCGCCCACGGCGGCGGCCCGGTCTTCCATGAGGACGTGCGTGACGAGAAGGTCCGCGTCCTCGCTCACCCCGATCACGGCGTTCTGGAGCCCGTCCTCCAGTGGCTTCTCGATCTCGGCGAGCCACTTGAAGAAGCTCTGGATGTCGCCCTTCGCGAGCATCTTCTGCGCGGCCTCGCGGGAGAACAGCTCCTGCGTGTCGATGGGGAACGGCGCGAACGGGATGCCCGCCGAGCGGATCCAGGTCTCGAAGTTGCGGGGCGCCGCGAGCCGCACGGTGTGGCCCCGCGACTGCAGTGCATGGGCGAGGCCCAGGAACGGCTGGACGTCGCCGCGGGTTCCGTAGGCGAGGAGCGAGATCTTCATGGGGAGGTCCTCCGCGTTCGTTTGGGTTTCTTTGCCTTCAGGGCGTCGTCGTCCCAGGGGGCTTCGGGAATCCGGGTGCCGGGCAGCAGGGTCGTGACGAGGAGCTTCTCGAT
>CAZXSG010000754.1:0-3147 GCA_964643185.1 uncultured Holophagales bacterium | reverse complement strand
TCGTGGCGGGAGGGGACGGCCCGGTCACGTTGGTGTCGGGCCAGGTGAAGGGCCCGGTCGACGGCCTGGGCACGCTGGCCGCCACGTGGACCGACGCGGCGCTCTTCTCGGGCACGGGCGTGGGCGAGGGGATCTACCAGGCCTTCTGGCGCGTTCCGAGCGACGTTCCCGAAGGCACGACCCTGAGGTTCCTGGCCCGCGTGACCGACACGGGCGGAAACGCCACGGACACGTTCGTGCAGGTGGGCGCGACGAGGCCGCGCAAGGTCTACGAGGGCGCGGTGACGGCCGTGCTGGACACCGATGCCCTCACCCCTCCTCCGGGTGCCGAGGACGCGCCGCTCTTCCTGCTCGACGGGTCGACGGTGAGCCTCATGCCGCTCGCGACGGGCGTTCCGCGCGCGTTCGGGAGCGTCGTGATCCTGAGCGTCGCGCTCGAGCCCACGGGCGGTCCGCTCGTTCTGAGGCCCTCGGTCCTCACCGCTCCCGAGATCACGTCGTTCGCGTCGATCGTTCTCTTCCAGCCGCTCGACCTCACCGTTTCGCAGCTCTTCGGAATCGGCCACGGGAGCCGTGTCGACCTCGCGGGCCGCGGCCTCATGGGTGGCCTGGGGGGACAGGCCGTCGCGCTTCCCGGCGAGACCGCGGCGGGGAACCGGGCGGGCGGTTCTCACGGCGGCCTCGGGAGCGCAACGGTCTCTGCTGGCGGCGGACTCCCTGGTGGCCTGACCGACTCCGTGCGCGATCCGCGACTCCCGGGCGGAGGCGGAGGGGCCGGGGTCATCCTTGCCGGTGGCAACGGGGGAGGCGTGGTCCGCATCGCAGGCGACGGCGCGCTCCTCGTGATCCACGGCGACGTCCTCGCCGACGGCCAGTCGAAAGGCTCGGGCGGACACGGCGGCGGCGGCGCCGGCGGCGCGATCAAGCTCCATGGGCGCCGCCTCGAGGGCCGCGGACTCCTCTCTGCCCGCGGCGGAGACACCGTGGGCACCGGCGGCGGAGGAGGCGGGCGCATCGCCGTCTCCGTGGTCGAGCCATCTGCAGGTGCGTTGCCAGTTGTGATCTCGGCCCAGGGCGGGCGCGACAGTGCGAGCGGCGGCCGCGACGGCGGCGCGGGCACGATCTTCGTCGAGCGGCGGGACGCGGACGCGGGGCTCCCGCTGACCACGGCCACGCTCTCGATCACGGGCCTCGCGGGACGTGGCGCCGAGCTGACGCCCCTTCCCGCGCTGAGTACGACCACGGCGCTCGCTGTCGTCTCCGACGTCGACCTCGGCGCCTCGACGCTGCGGGTCACCGGCGCGGGTGTGCGTGGCTCTCTCGGTGGAGAGCGCATCGTCGTTCAGGATCCCGGCAATCCGGGCGGCGCGCAGACGTGGACGCTTCCGGTCGAGCTGCAGTCGTTCGTCGCGGGAACAGGCGCCGCGGGGACGCCGTCTCACGCCGCGCGAATCTCCGTCGCGCCGTCGGCCGCGACCACGGCGGCCCTCACCGGAATCCGCGATGCGCTGCTCGCCGGCCGTGCGGTGAGGGCGATCGGGCGGCATCGCTTCGGCTCCGTGCAGGGTTCGACGCAGGGCCGGCTCGTCGCCGAGGACGACCTCGAGATCGGGGAGACAGACCCGCCCGCGCTCAACAGTCGCGCCGCGCTCACGCTCGATGCCACGTCGCGTGCCCTCCTGCGGGGCGAGGGTCCCGTCGTCGCGACGACCGCGGTGCCCTCGCCTGGTGCGACGATCAACGCGAACAGCACGATCTCGCTCGCCTTCACGGTGAGCGACCCGTTCGGGCTCTCTCTCCTCGAAACGACCTGGTCGCTCGGCTCGGGAACCCAGTCGACCGTGCTGGACGAAGCCTTGCAGGTGACGAACGGTCCCAGCCCGCTTTCGCTCGTGGTGCCTCCGTCCCAGCCCGCGGGCCCCGTCAACTATCGGATCCGCTCCGTGGACCGCGCGGGGCGCGTGGCCGACGTCACCCACACGTTCACGGTGCGGGCCGACACGACCCCCCCCGTGCTCGACAGCCTCACGCTCGCGCCGTCGTCGATGAACGACGCCTACATCTCCGGCGACGTCGTCACCATCACGGTGCGCGCCTCCGACGACGTCGCCGTGAAGCGCATCCGCCTGACGATCGACGGCCAGACTCGAGATTTCGCGGCGGCCCTCGCGAGCTTCGTGTTCACGGCGCCGCCGGTCGCCGCCGAGACCCCGTACCTCCTCGCCGTCGAGCTCCTCGATTACGCGGGCAACGTCACGAATACGAGCCGCACGCTACGCGTCCCGCCCGCGCGTCGGCCGGGCGCGCCCGTGGTGCGGATCGACGGCCCCACGAATGGCGCGCGGCTTCCTTCGGGATACGCGGCGTTCGGGATCCAGGCGACGGCGACGGACGACGTGGGCGTCGCCCGGGTGGAGTTCCGGCGGGAAGGGGAGTCGACGCCGTTCTCGACGAAGACCCCGGCGGCGGGGAACCCTCCGTTGTTCGTCGCGGCATCGGATCTCATCGCGCTGCCCGCGGTGACGCAGCCCACGACGTTCCGCTTCCGGGTGCGCGCGATCGATGGAACGACCGCAGCCTCGGAGCGGATCGTGGAGATCCGGGTGATTCCGGGCACTGTGGACCTCCTGGCCGCCGGACCGAACGACTGGACGGCTCTCGCGACGCAGGTGGCCGTGCTGCGCACGGGAACGCTCGTGCTGGACGCCCCGCGCACGTTCGGTGGCCTCATCGTCCTCCGCGGGGCCCAGATCACGCACACGGCGGCCGACGCCACCGGAGCCCAGCGGCTCGACGTGACGACGCCGGGCGATCTCTACGTCGAGTGCGGCGGCGCGCTCGACGTGACGGCGAAGGGTTGGTCCGCCCCCGCAGCCCAGCCGGGAGTCGCTCCGGCGACACTCGGAAGCAGCGGCAGCCACATCGGCCGGGGAGGGCGCGACACGGGCGCCCCGGGCGAGACCTACGGCAGCGCCCGGCGGCCCGATGAGCACGGTGGCGGAGCGGGCAACGTGGGGACCCGGGGTGGAGGCCGCGTGCGGGTGCGTGCCGAAACGCTGCATCTCGACGGGACCCTCGTCGCGAATGGGGCCAGTGGCGCCAACACCGGTGCCGGCGCGGGCGGCTCCGTCTTCGTTACGGCGACGA
>CAZXSG010000753.1:0-3147 GCA_964643185.1 uncultured Holophagales bacterium | reverse complement strand
ATGTACTTCGCGACGAGCCGGTGATCGGCGCCGTCGAACCCGAGCACCACGACGCGGGGCTTCGAGTCCGCGGCCTCGAGGGCCGCGGGACTCGACACGGCGAAGGCCAGCCCCAGGAGGGCGACCTCCGTAAACTGGCGGAGCTTGAACGTGAAACCGCTGGGACCTCGTGAGAAACGCACGCGGGATTCTAGGAGGCTCGGGCCGATCCTCCTTTTCGCCTGCGCGGCGGTGGCGGCGTTCGCCACCGCGTGCGTGAGGCGCGAGGGCGCGCCGCTCGACACGCTCGTCGTCGCCATCGAGAGCAACCCCATCAACCTCGACCCGCGCGTCGGGCAGGACCAGAACTCCTGGAGGGTGCATCAGGCGCTTCACGCCACGCTCGTGAAGAAGGGCCCCGAGGGAACCTATGTCCCGTCACTCGCCGAGACGATGGAGACGGAAGACGGCTCGATCTGGCGGTTCCGGCTGCGCGAAGGGCTCTCGTTCCACGACGGGCGGAAGCTCACGAGCGCCGACGTGAAGTTCACGTTCGAGAGCCTCCTCGCCGAGAGCTTCGCGAGCGGCAAGAAGGAAGCCCTCCGCATCGTCGACCGCATCGAGACGCCCTCGCCGCGCGACGTGGTGTTCCACCTGAAGACGCCGTACGCGTCCTTCCCTCTGCAGCTCCTCCTCGGAATCCTGCCCGAGGGCACGAAGACCGAAGACGCGCGCACCAAGCCGATCGGGGCGGGGCCCTATCGCCTCGTGTCGGCCCGGCCCGACGAGGCCTACGTGTTCGAGGCCTGGGAGGGCTTTCACGAGGGCGCCGCCCGGCTCCCGAAACTCGTCTACAAGGTCGTCCCCGATTCCACCACGCGGGCGCTCGAGCTCCTGCGCGGCAGCCTGCATCTCGCGATCAACAGCCTGCCGCCCGATCTCCTGCCGCGCCTCGCGAAGAACCCGGGCCTCGCCGTGAAGGTGGCGCCCGGCTCGACCTACTTCTACCTGTGCTTCAACCTGCGCGACCCGCTGCTCGGGGACGTGCGGGTCCGCCGCGCCCTCGCGCTCGCGCTGGATCGCGAGGCCCTGGCGCACGGGCTGTTCCGCGACACCGTGGTGCCCTCCGAAACGCTCGTGCCTCCGGGCAACTGGGCGCGGGCGACACCGGAAGAGCTCCCCCCGCTCCGGCGGGACCTCGCGGAGGCCCGGCGCTTGCTCGACGCCGCGGGCTACCCGGAGAAGCCGGGCGGCAAGCCCCGTTTCTCGATCGCGTACAAGACCTCGACCGACGAGACCTCGATCCTCCAGGCCACGGCGATCGCGGAGCAGTGGCGGGAGATCGACGTCGAGTGCACGCTCCGCTCCAACGACTTCGCGACGTTCTTCCAGGACGTGCGCAAGGGCGCGTTCCAGGTTTTCTCGCTGCGCTGGCAGGGCATCGACGACCCCGACCACTACCACGACGTCTTTCTCTCTTCGGCGATCCCGCCCAAGGGCGCGAACCGCGGCTTCTACACGAACCCGGAGGCCGACCAGCTCATCGACGACGCCCGGCGGGTGCTCGATCCGGGCCTCCGCCGGCCCCTCTACGTGAGGCTCCAGCAGCGGGTCGCCCAGGACCTCCCGTACATCTCCCTCTTCACGTCGCGGGTCGTCGCGGTCCACGACTCGCGCCTCACCGGCCTCGAGGCGCTGCCTCCCAGCGGAGATTTCACGTTCCTCCCCCTCGTCGGCCGGAGGTAGACTCGACGTTCCCTCTTTTCGAATCCCCATTCCGGAGGCTGCACATTGGGAATCGCCATCGCCGTCGCCGTGGTCGCGGTCCTCGCGGCTGGGTACGGGTTCTCGGCCCTCTCGAAGGTCAAGCGTGAGCTCCTCGAGACGCAGAAGCGACTCGAGCCCCAGATCTCGACACTCCTCCTGGAGAAGAGCGACCTCGAAGCGGCGGTCGTGCGCGAACGCGAGCGCGCCGAGAAGGCGGAAGCCCGCATCCCCGAGATCGAGGCGGTGAGCCAGGAGCTGGCCGAGAAGATCCGGAGTCTCGAGTCCGACCTCAAGAAGCAGCTCGAGAGCCGCAAGAGCGACCAGACCTCCCAGCGGGCGTTCTTCGCGAAGAAGGCCCGGGACACGTTCGAGGTCCTGAAGCAGCGTCTCACGCAGGACGGCTGGCCCGATCGTCTCGAGCACCTCACGTCGAGCAAGCACGTCTCGGAAGAGGCCAAGCGGCTCGTGAAAGAGGTCGAGAGCTTCTCCGAGCAGAGCCAGCTCGACGATTCCAACATCCTCCACATGCTGGCCCTCATGGACTTCCAGCGGGGCGACGCCAAGCGGGCCGAGCTGCGGCTCCGGCAGGCTTCCAGGGTCTCGTCGGACGCGCTCCTCTGGGAGAACCTCGGCGACCTCATGCGGCTCACGGGCCGTTCCAAGAGGGCCGTCGAGGCGTTCCGCACGGCGGCCAAGACCGCGAAGGAAGACTCCCCCGTCCACAAGAAGCTGGGGATGGCCTACTTCGCGTCGGGCGACTACGCGGCCTCGGTGAAGCCGCTCCTCCTCGCCATGACGGCGACGCCGCAGGATCTCGACATCCATCTCAAAACGGCACGCGCGCTCATCGAGGCCGGCGATTACCAGAAGGCCGTGGAGACGACGCAGGCGTCGGCGAAGCGCTTCCCGCGCTCGCCGGAGGTTCCTGCGACGGCGATCCTCGCCTGGGCCAAGATGAAGAAGTTCCGGGACGCGCAGATCGCGTTCGAGAAAGCGATCGACATCGACCCCAAGAGCCCGGATGCGTTCATCGCAAGGGGCTTCGCGTACCTCGACGAGGGCAAGACGTCCGAGGCGCTCGGGGCGTTCCGGACGGCCCTCGCAACGGACCCGAACCGGCCGGACGCGTACTACGGCCTCGGGTTCGCGGCGAACAAGGGCCAGAGCTGGGAAGAGGCGCTCAGGAACCTCAAGAAGGCGGTCGAGATCCGTCCGGACTACGCCGAGGCGTGGTACGCGATGAAGGTCTCATACGAGGGCCTCAAGAAGTTCGAGAACGCGGTCGAGGCGCTCAACAAAGCCGTCTCTCTGAATCCGCACCTGACGGCATAGGCACTCTCTTCTCGGACCGGTGACACGGCGAGGGCGCCGGTGGGCCCCCTCCCGGGAATCGCTCGCCGT
>CAZXSG010000752.1:0-3157 GCA_964643185.1 uncultured Holophagales bacterium | reverse complement strand
GACAATCCGAGCGCTCGCGGTTGCGCTCAGCGCGGACGGCGAGGATCTCGTCATCTTGGCGCAGAAGATCCCGACGCTGGCGCGCGAGGCCATGACCGCCACGCCGGCGGCGCGGATGTTCCTCCGCACCGCGCGCGGCCTCAGCGAAGACGACTGGAAGAAGCTATTGGAGACCGTCAAAACGATGCGGAAGAAGAAGTGACCCGGTACTGGACCAACGCCCAGGTCGAAGCGCAGGCGGAGGAGCGAGTCGCCGAGTTCGAACGGCGCTTCGGCGCTCTGCTCCAGCCGCCCGTTCCAATCGAGCGCCTGATCGAAGAGGTCTTCGACCTGCGCATCCTCTGGGAGCCGATCGAGGCCGACGGGACGGTGGCACCTCTCGCAGGCCTTCGCCCGGCGGAGCGGCGCATCGTGGTGAATGAAAACCGCCGCGACGCCTTCGAGAAATCGCCGGGGTTATTGAGCTTCTCGCTCGGCCACGAGCTCGGCCATTGGGATCTCCACGTGGACCACGCCGCTCTCTCGCACCCGTCGTTTGAGGGCTTCCCCGCGGACAGCGCATTTCGTCGCTTCCGCTCCTCCGGCGGAGACGTTGAGGTGCTCCTCGGGCGGCTGCATCGGATGGGCGTCTCAACCGAGGAGGCGTACGAGCTGGTGCGCGACATGACGCGCGCCGAAGACGACTTCTTCGAGGCCCGGCAGGCCGATCGGTACGCAGCAACAATCCTGATGCCGAGCGCTCTGGTGCTGCGGGCCGTCGAAGGCCGCGATTTGTTGGCTTGGCCGACCCTCTACGATCTACGAGACGGCTTCGGGGTGAGCATTACCGCACTGAAAATCCGACTTGAGACGATGAAGCTGATCTACGTCACCCCGGACAAGACCATCCACCGATCGAAGGCAGAAGCCCTGGGACAGACGACGTTCCTGTAGGGCCTTTCTCGTGAATCTCGACTTGCGTTGAGGTTCAACACCAACACGGAGGGAGGTGAAAGGGCAATGGCTTACTTCAAGAAGCAGAAGGACAGCCGCAACGAGTGGCGCTGGACGTTCTACGCGGACAACGGCGAGGCCATCGCGGTTTCGAGCGAGGGCTACGTGCGCGAGACGGACTGCGATCATGGTATCGCGCTGGTGAAGCGTGATGCTCCGGGCGCGGAGGTGCGGCGAGCGGCGGCCTAACAAGGCGGGACGGGCGGAGGTGCCGGCGCAAACGAGCTGGCACCTTCCGACCGGAGACACGGCGAATCAAACGAAAGGAGCAGCAGCGTGGGCAAGGCAGAGTCGTTGAAGCCAGGCCAGACGGTCGATAAGTCTGGGCAGTACGAGATCGTCGGCCCGAAGGGCGGCGGGACCGGCAAGGAGCGCACGATGTCGAAGGGAGAGACCGCGCCCCCGACGCCCGAGTCGGGGCAGAAGTTCCGGCTCGTGGATCCGACGAAGAACAAGAGCGGCCGCTGAGGCGGCCGCAAATCCGGAGCATGGAGGCGGGCGGATTGTGGCCGCCCGCCTGCCATGTTGGGTCCAGGCCTGTGGACAACCGCCGTTGACGAGAGCGCCGCGAGTGATAGAGTTTACTCTAGAACCTATCACTCGGGCGCTCATGAGAAGAGGGCGACCCGCGAATCTTAGCCACGTGCGCGGGACGCCCAATCCATGCCCGGACGACAGAACTCTATCATTCGACTCCCTACCGGCCGCTCCAGGTCGCGCCAGAGGCCCGAACGCACCGGCGCCCGACCCCCGACAGGGGGGAAGAATCGCCTTCCTCGATACCTGACCCAGGAAGAGCTCGGCCGTTTCCGTCGAGCGGTGGTGTCCGGTGGCAGCTCGCGTGATGTCGCGCTCTTCGGTCTCATGTACCGCTTCGGACTTCGCGCGAGCGAGGCCACGCTCCTGCTCCTTGAAGACCTCGACCTCGCACGTGGGCGAATCCGAATCCGCCGCGCAAAAGGAGGCGACGCCAAGGAGTATCCCCTGCCCCGCGACCTGGTCCCGGCGCTTCGGCGCTACCTCCGCAAGCGTGAGGACAAGGGTTCGTTTCTCTTCACCGGCCGAGAGTCCAACAATCAACACGGTCTGCGCGTCCTGACGGTCCAGCGGTGGTTCAAGAAGTACGGCGCCGACGCGAACCTCTCCCCCGCGATCGCGTCCCACTCGCTGCGCCACTCGATCGCCGTGCACTCGCTCGAAGAGGGTTTCGGCCTGGAGTACGTCGCTGACCTACTCGGCCACACAAGCATTCGCTCGACGGCGATCTACGCAAAGGTCACGACGCCGGCGCGCGAGGCGATGATGCGGCGGCTTGACCGCAGCCGGCACGTCGTCTCATGGAGCTAATCACACCTATGAAACCATCTCGCACGCGATCGTCGCGTACACAGCGCCCAGATCCGTCCACCCTCCCGCCGCTGGAAATCACCGCCAGCCGGCGGCGCATGCTCGAACTGCTCCACCGCTACCGCTACCTGACGCCGCGCCTCCTTGCGCTCGCCTACAGCAACGACGAGGGCCGCCGTGGTCGCGGTTTCTGGCACGTACAGCACGAGCTGGGCCTGCTCTGGCGGCATGGCCTAGTTGAGCGCCATTACGAAGCTAAGAGACCGACCGGCGAGGGCAGCGAGCAGTTCATCTACACGCTGAGCAAGGAGGGTGGCCGAGCCGCTCTCGATCCCGCGACGTATGGGCGCGATCGGCAGATGATCTACCGCCGCGTGGAACGGAAGCGCGGCAACTACGACCACCACCTCGGCCTCGCGTCGTTGCAGATGATCCTAGAGCTGGGCGCCTCCCCCTGGACGGTGGAGTCTTTTCGTTGCGACGAGCGGAGCGATCGCTCACGCTTCCGTGTTCGTCTCGACGCCGGCGGGGAGCACACCGTTCAGCCCGATGCGTGGGTGACGGTTGGCTATCCGAACGGGCAGCAGGCGCTGTACCTCTTCGAGCTGGATCTCGCCAGAAAGAACAACGAGCGGCTCGATACCCGATTCGACTGCTACGCCACGTACCTGACGCGCCATGGCGCGGCCCTCCGCAACCATGAACGCGCGAACAACGTGGTTGTCGTCTTCGTCGCGCCGAGCGAACCCGAAGTGCTTCGGCTCATGGAGCGGGCAACGCCGATCCTTGCTCGGTGGAGTCGGCGGGAGCGGCCGAT
>CAZXSG010000751.1:0-3162 GCA_964643185.1 uncultured Holophagales bacterium | reverse complement strand
CGCCCTCCGGGGCGGGAGAGGCTTCCGGCGCGCTCGAATACGGGCTCGACCGCCGCGACGCGCCCGGCCTCACGCCGGAGGACCAGCTGCCCGAGTGGTTCGACCCGTACGCCTGGATGCAGGTCTCGGAGTTCGAGACGTGGGAAGACGTCGCCCAGTGGGCGGCCCGCCTCATGGCCGGTGGCTCCGAGGAAGACACCGCGGCCCTCGACGGGCTCGCGCGGGAGCTCCGGGGGAAGGGCAAGGACGACGCCGGACGGGCGCTCCTCGCGCTCCGCTTCGTGCAGGACGAGATCCGCTACCTGGGCCTCGAGATCGGGCCGGGCACGCACCGCCCGCACACGCCCACGGAGGTGCTCTCGCAGCGCTTCGGCGACTGCAAGGACAAGTCGCTCCTCCTCGTGACGCTGCTCTCGAAGATGGGGATCGACGCCGCGCCCGTGCTGGTTTCCACCCGCGTGCGCAAGACGCTCGACGGCTTCCACCCGACGCCGTTCGCGTTCGATCACCAGATCGTGCGCGTGAGCGTGGGCGGGGCCTCGTACTTCGTGGATCCCACCGAGTCCCATCAGGGCGGAACGCTCGCGACCTCTGCCGTCCCACCGTTCGAGCGGGCGCTCGTGGTGAACCTCCTGCCAGGCGCCGTCGGTCCGCTTCCCGCGTCGGCGCTCACGCCCATCGAGGCCCGGGCCCCCTCTCCTTCGGATCCGCCCGGAACGCTCGTGGAAGAGGTCTTTGCCCCCTCCAGCGACGGAGGCTTCACCCTCGTGGTCACCACGACGTACCGCGGTCTCGAGGCCGACGACCTGCGCGGGCGCCTCGCGGACTCCTCGTCCCGCGAGCTGTCGCGGCAGAGCCTCAACTTCGCGGCCAACCTCTACCCGGGCGCCCGCGCGAACGGCCCCGCGAAGGTGACCGACGACCGGCTCGCCAACGTCCTCGCCGTGGAGGAGCGCTACACCGTGCCGCACCTCTTCGCCGGCGGCACGCAGCGGTTCGCGCTCGCCACGCTGAGGGACGCGCTCGTCCGCCCGCGAGACGCCGTGCGGGGCTCCCCGCTCCGGGTCGAGCACCCGCTCTCCGTCGTCCAGAAGGTTTCCCTCACGGCTCCCGGCCAGCTCCTCGGTGAGGGGGATCCCTCCCCCGGGGCGGGATCCCGAGGCAATCCCGCCGGACTGCCGAGCACGCGCACCGTGAGCGGTCCGGCGTTCGAGGTCGTGCAGACGGTCTCGGTCGAGCGGGGGCGGCTCGTCGTGGAGACGCGCTACACGAGCCGCAAGGACTCGGTCCTCCCCGACGAGATCGAGAGGCACCTCCTCGCGCTCTCGGAGGCCTCCGCTCTCCTCGCCCCGGGCTTCCGGCTGCGCACGGCGCCCCCCGAGGGCTTCACCGCAACCGAGAAGGCGCTCCTCTTCGGCGGCGTCGCCATGGGCCTGCTCGCGCTCACGGGTTTCGTCGTGCTGAGGCGGCGGCTCCTGATCACGCCCGAGAAGGTCACCGAGCTTCCGCCCGACCTGCTCGAGGCCTCGCAGCAGCCGGCACGGGCACCGATCGCGCCGGCACCCTTCGCGCCGGCACCGTTCGCGCCGGGCGAGGCCCCCGCCTCGGCACTCTCCGTGCCCTCTCCGGCCGAGCTCCTGGCGATGCTCTCGCGCAAACGCTGCTCGTGCGGAGCGGCGCTCCCCGAGGACGGCGCGCACGACGTCGTGCGTTTCGACGGCAAGCGCCTCACCCTCGTCACGCGGCGCTGCGCCTCGTGCGGGCGCGAGGAGTCCACGTTCTTCGAGGTTGGCGCAGGAGGCACGGCGTGAAATCGATCTACTTCGGCGAAGAGCACGAGGCGTTCCGTCGAACGGTCAGGCAGTTCATGGAGCAGAGGGTCGCGCCTCACGCAAACGATTGGGAGACGGCCCACCGGATCCCGCGGGAGATCTTCCGCGAGATGGGCGAGGCCGGTTTCCTCGGCATCCTGTTTCCCGAGGAGCTGGGCGGCTCGGGGGGCGACGTCTTCATGGCGGTCGCGTTCCTCGAGGAGCTGCCCCGTTCGCTCACGGGCGGTTTCGTGGCGGCCGTGACCGTGCAGGAGTTCATCGTCACCGGCGCGCTCTTCCACCAGGGCACGAGGGCGCAGCAAACCCGATATCTGGTTCCTTCGATCGAGGGGAAGAGGGTCGGGGCCATCTGCATTTCCGAGCCCGACACCGGGTCCGACGTCGCGGCGATCCGCACCTCGGCGCGGCGGGACGGCGACTCCTGGGTGATCGACGGCGCCAAGACGTGGATCACGAACGGCGTCGAGGGTGACTTCTACGTCGTGGCCGCCAAGACGAGCCCCGAGGCCGGGGCCGGCGGCATCAGCCTCTTCGTCTTCGATTCGAACCTGCCGGGCATCACGGCCCGGCCGATTCGCAAGATGGGCTGGCACTGCTCCGACACCGCGGAGATCACGTTCGAGAACGTACGGATCCCGGCCGATGCGCTCCTCGGCCAGAAGGACCGGGGTTTCTACTACATCATGCAGACGTTCGCGCTCGAGAGGCTCGTGGCCGCCGCGACCTCCGTGGGGAGCTGCGATCTCGCGCTCGAGGACACCCTCCGGTACATGAAGAGCCGGCGCGCGTTCGGCAAGCCTCTCGACCGATTTCAGGCGCTCAGGCACCGGCTCGCGGACCTCTTCGCCGAGCTCGCGGCGGTGAGGCAGCTCGTGTACCACGCGGCCTGGCTCACCCAGCAGGGGGAGCCCGCGGTGCGCGAGAGCAGCATGGCCAAGCTCCTCGCGACCGAGCTGAACAAGAAGGTCGCCGACGAGTGCCTGCAATTCCACGGGGGCTTCGGCTACACCGAGGAGTACCTGATCTCGCGTTTCTACCGCGACGCCCGCGTCGCGACGATCGTGGCCGGGACGAGCGAGATCATGCGGGAGATCATCGCGAAGACCGACGTCGACGGCGTGACGTTTCCGTCCGTGGAGGACCACGAGGCCGTCGTCGATGACGCCCCGTCCGTCGTCGTGGCGGCTCCGCCCGCGTCCGCGCCGCCTCCCGCGCCGCTCCGCAAGCCCGAGACGCTCGAGGAGCTGTTCCTCTCGCTGCCGTCGCGGCTTCGCCCCGAGAAGACCGAGGGGTTCCGCGGGCGGTACCACTTCCGCTTCAAGGACTCCGC
>CAZXSG010000750.1:1245-3164 GCA_964643185.1 uncultured Holophagales bacterium | reverse complement strand
GGCTCCCTGGTTCTGCCTTCGGAACCGGCGCCCCCACCATGGCGACGGTGAGGGCCATCGGGACGGCGGCTCCGGGCCCCTGCGCCGCCCGCGCGGCGATCAGCATTCGGGGGGTGGGCGCCAGGCCGCAGAGGGGCGCGGCCGCCGTGAAGAGGCCGATTCCGCCCAGGAGCAGCCGCTTCCGCCCGACGAGGTCGCCCAGCCGCCCGACACTCACGATCAGAGTGGTGATCGTCAGCAGGTACGCGAGCACGACCCACTGGACGGCCTGGAACGAGGCTCCGAACGCCTCCGCCAGCGTCGGCAGGCCGGCGTTGACGATGCTCGTCGCCAGCGAGGGCATCAGCATGGAGAGGGACAGCGCGGCCAGGGCCCGGCTTCGATTCACGGTGGTTTCCTCCGGGAACAAAAGTAGCCGCGCGCGTGACCTGGCGGAAGACGCACCACCTGCAATCTATTCGTGCGTTTGACGCCATGTCACCGCGTACAATCGAGCCATGCCCGCCCCGGACTTCAACCTCCTCGTCACGCTCGACGCCGTGCTCGGGGAAGGCAGCGTCGCAGGCGCCGCGAGGCGTCTGAAGCTGAGCCCGTCGGCCATGAGCCGCGCCCTGGCGCGCCTTCGCGAGACGACGGGCGATCCGCTTCTCGTGAGGGCGGGACGCGGCCTCGTTCCCACGCCCCGGGCGCTCGAGCTCCGCGAGCGCGTCCATCAGCTCGTGGAGGACGCCGAGTCGGTTCTCCGCCCGGCGGGAAAGCTGGATGTCGCGAAGGTCTCCCGAACGTTCACGCTCCGCGCCCGCGACGGGTTCGTCGAGAACTTCGGAGCCGATCTCATCGCTCGAGCCGGCCGGGAGGCTCCGGGCGTCCGCCTTTGCTTCGTGCCGAAGCACGACAGGGAGAGCACCGCTCTTCGGGAGGGAACCGTCGACCTCGAGACGGGAGTGGTGGCGAATGCAACGGGCCCTGAGCTTCGCGCGCAGGCGCTCTTCCGCGACCGCTTCATCGGCGTCGTGCGAGCGGGTCATCCGCTCTGCAAGGGCAAGGTCAATGCGGTGAGGTACGCGAAGGGCCGGCACGTCGCGATCGCGCGGCGAGGGCCTGGCAACGGACCGATCGACGAGGCCCTTGCGCCCCTCGGCCTCGCGCGGGAGATCGTCACGATCGTCGACGGGTTCTCGACCGCCCTGGCCCTGGCCCGCGCGTCGGACCTCATCGCCACGGTGCCCGAACGGCAGACCGGGAACCTCCGCGCGGGGCTGCACAGCTTTCCGCTGCCCTTCGCTGCTCCGGAGATCACCGTCTCGCTGCTCTGGCATCCGCGGCTCGACGCCGATCCGGCGCATCGCTGGATGCGCCGCTGCATCGTCGACGCCTGCGTGACCAGCCTGGGCCCCTCGGACGGCTGACCTTCTTCGCTCCGTCGTAGGGCGCCCCGTGCACGCGTGACGTGCGCGCCGGGCGCGTTCCGCGGCGCGGGGCGGGTCACTACGTCTGGAGAATGTCGATCTGGGCGCTCGCGGCACTCTCCTTGTCGATGCTTCTGTCCTCGCTCGGTACGAGCGTCGCCAACGTGGCCTTGCCGACCCTGGCGCAGGCGTTCGCGGCTTCGTTCCAGGGCGTCCAGTGGGTGGTGCTGGCGTACCTCCTCGGGGTGACGGTGCCGATCGTCGGCGTCGGGCGGCTCGGTGACGTGATCGGCCGTCGGCGGCTGCTGCTCTCCGGGCTCGTCGTGTTCACGGCAGCGTCGGTCCTGTGCGGCATGGCGAGCTCGCTCTGGATGTTGACGGCTGCGCGGGCGCTTCAGGGCCTCGGCGCGGCGATCATGATGGCGCTCACCGTCGCCATGGTGGGCGACGCGGTTCCGGCGGCGCGGACGGGCACGACGATGGGCCTCCTCGGGACGATGTCCGCGGTCG
>CAZXSG010000750.1:0-1235 GCA_964643185.1 uncultured Holophagales bacterium | reverse complement strand
GGCGTGCTGCTCTCCGGATTCGGCTGGCGGGCGATCTTCTTCGTGAACCTGCCGCTGGGGGCCCTGGCATTTCTTCTCGCGCATCGGCACCTGCCCGCGGACGCCCGGGCGCCGGGAGCTCATCGCGCCTCGCCGGTGATCCGGCTCTCGCTGCTTCGCGATCCGGTGCTGACGGCGAGCCTCGCGATGAGCGTGCTCGTCTCGACGGTGATGATGGCGACGCTGGTGGTCGGGCCGTTCTATCTCTCCCGCGGCCTCGGGCTCGATGTGGCGCTCGTGGGGCTCGCGCTGTCGGCAGGTCCCGTCGTCAGCGCGCTGACCGGCGTGCCGGCCGGCCTCGTCGTCGATCGGCTCGGCGCGCGACGCGTCACGCGCGTGGGGCTCGGCGCGATGGTGGCCGGCGCCTCGGTGCTGGCCGTTACCCCGGCGCTCGCCGGCGTTGCCGCGTACGTAGCTCCCATCGTCGTCCTCACCGCGGGCTACGCGCTGTTCCAGGCCGCGAACAACACCGCGATCATGAAGCACGCCGGCCCGGAGCAGCGTGGCGTGATCTCCGGCATGCTCGGCCTGTCGCGCAATCTCGGTCTCATCACCGGCGCGTCGGTGATGGGCGCTCTCTTCGCGTTCGCCTCGAACGCGACCGACGTCACGGCGTCGCGCCCGGAGGCCGTGGCAGCGGGAATGCGCGTGACGTTCGCGGCCGCCGCCATGCTGAGCGCCGTCGCCCTCGGCCTGGCCCTCGCGACGCCATCGCGCCGCGGCGACTCGCAGTCCGCCGCGCGCCAGCGTTGACGGGTCGTTTGACAGGGCTCGAATCGTCCGTTACGACTATCCGTGTAGGAATAGTCTGAGCGCGTCGCCTTGGCCGAAAATGGGCCTCTGTGACCGCGGCGCTCACACCGTTCCCCCCTGGCGAACGCCCCTCACATCTCGCGCTCGCGGAGCGCGCGGTCTCGCGGAGCGCTTCCAGCCACCGACACGCATCAAGTCTGGAGTGCGATGAAGCATCCGCTGACCGCTCGATCCGTTCTCACGTTCACGCGCGTCCTCGCCGGCGCGGCTCTCCTCGGCGCGATCGTGGCCGCGGGCTGCGGGGCCGAGGCCGCAATCGACGACGTGGCAAGCGACCCCGATGCAAGCGGCGGGCACGAGCTCGCCGTGCCTGCGGATCTCGACGGCGGCCCGTCGAGCGTTCTCGATGGGGAGATCGCGACCGATCTCGATGCGACCAAGCC
>CAZXSG010000749.1:0-3164 GCA_964643185.1 uncultured Holophagales bacterium | reverse complement strand
CGGTCCCTATTGTCCGGGTTGACGTCCTGGACCGTGCCCGTGGACTGACCCACCCCACGCTTGGCGTAGGTGAAGAGGCCGAGCCCCTGGGGCAGCAGGATGCCGCCCGCCACGCGGTCGTCCTGCCGTGTGGCCCGGCCCGAGCCCGCGACGAACACCATGACCGGATGCGGCCCCGGCGTGGGCGGGAGGTCCAGCGTTCCCACGAGCGTCACGTCGCCGTTCCGCACGAAGAAGTCGCCCGCTCCCTGGACGACTGGCGCGGAGGCGTCCATCGCCACGTAGGCGCCGTCGCCCGTGCGCTCTCCCGGCGCGCCGCCGTCGTTCACGACGCCGTAGGCGAGCCAGGGCGCGGTGCCCGAAACGCGCCGCACGCGCACCCAGCCGTTCGCGATTCCCGCGGACCCGAGAATCTGGTTCACCTGCGCATGCTGTCCCGGGGCGAGCGTCTGCCACACGGGCGTTCCCTTCAGCGCGCCGCCTGCGTCCCCGTCGTGGGTGAGGAGCTCCAGGGTGACCGGCCCGGCACTGTCGGGTCCGCTGTTCACGACGGCGGCGTTCGCGCGGTTCGTCGCGTCGGCGCGGAGGCCGTACAGAGTCACCTCGTCGCCGGCCTCCTCCGCCGGGGTCACCGCGGGAGAGAACAGTCCGAACTGTCCCGCGCCGCTCCGGAACGCCGTTCGCGCGGCCGCGAAGACGTTGTCCAGCGAGGCCCCGGCAACCCGGATGCGCAGCGTTCCCACGTGACCCTCGCCAGCGGGCCCCACCGGGACGCCGGCCTCGCGGAGGAAGGCGTAGGCGTTGGGCAGGACGCGCTGCTCGCGCGGGGCGAGCGTCAGCGTGGCGACGCCGTCTCCGCCAGCAGGAGCCGTGAGCGAACGCACGTAGGACAGCGTGAGCGTCGCCGGCGCGCCGCTTCGGTTCGCGAGGACGAGTTCACTCACGAGGCTCGAGGATTCGGCGATCACGGGGACTGTCAGCCGGGTTCCGGTGCGGCCCGCGGCCACCGGGGGCAGGAACGAGCCGTCGTTCGTGACGTTGTCGTTCACGACGCCGTAGGCGCTGAACGCCCCCGTGCCGCCGACCCTTTCGATCTCGGCCCAGCCGTTCGTGAGGCCGGCCTCGCGGAGAACGCTGCCGATCTGCCGCCAGCCGAACGGGGCGAGCGTCTCGGCCTCACGCACCACAGTCGATGCTCCGCTGCCGTTCCCGTCGTGGACCGTGATCTTCAGCGTGACCGGCTCACCCGACGTGGAAAGGAACGCGAGGTTGGAGCGATCCGCCTCGGTCTCTCTGAGGCCGTAGACGATGAGGCGCGTCGTGGAGCCGGCGCGGAGCGCAGCGTAGGCGAGCCCCGCGCGCCCCTCCGGCGAGCCGACGCTCGTCGTCGTGCGGGCCGTCGCGGCCACCACCTCTTCGCTCGCGGCCCCCGCGAACACCAATTCGAGCGTTCCGATGTGAGCCTCGCCCTGAGGCAGCGTCGTTCCACTCTCTCGAAGGAGCGCGATGACGTCTGGGATCACGAGCTGTTGGCCGGCGCCGAGCGCCCGCGAAACGGTTCCGCCCGCCGTCGAGCCGAACGAGGGGTGGTAGCGCAGCGTGGCGTTCACCGCCGTTGCGCCGCGGTTCGTGAGCGCGAGCTCGGTGGTGTAGTGCGCGGTTCCGGCGACGACGTCCAGAACGATCGGCACGACGCGCACCGGCTCTGCGGCGAAGAGCGCGCCGGATGACGCGAGGAACGCCAGGATCGGGGCGAGGGCGGCGAGCAGTCGACGATTCACGGGAACCTCCGATTGCCACCCTGGAGCACGGGAGGCGCGCCATCAACGAAGGGAGGCCGGGGGGCTCGATTTCGCGGCCAGAGGGCTCAAAACCCGTCTCGGGGCTCTTCAGCCGCCTTTCCGGGCCTTTCGGCCTCACACAGGGCCCGGGCGACGCAGGCGAGCCTGAGAATCGGGACGTGAACGCGAGAGACCTCGGACGGCGGCTCGGGCAGGCAGGTCTCGTGCTCCTGGCCGCGACCGTGTTCGGCCTCGCGAACGCGGTCCACAGCCCCCAGCTGTTTCGTCCGGACTCCTGGCAGACCTGGTGGCAGACGGCCGGGCCGCAGATCGTCAGGGCCTGGCTCTTTGCCTGTCTCTTCCCTGTGGCCGTCCTGCTCTGCAGGTTCTTTCCCCTCTCGCAGCCGGGACGCCGGCACACGATCGCGGTCCACGTCTCTGCCGGCGCGCTCCTCGTGCTCCTCTCACTGCTCGGCTACTCGGTGACCGCCGGCGTTCCGCTCGCCGAGACGATCGTCGTGTTCTGGCGCTACCACTCCATCGGGTACGCCCTGGTCCTGGCCGCCGCCGCGGGGCTGGACGCTTCCCGAAGAGCCCGCGTGGAGGAGCTGCGCGACGCGGAGCTTCGGACGCGGCTCGCGGCGGCGCGGCTCGAGACGCTCAGGTCCCAGATCCATCCGCACTTCATCTTCAACACGCTGAACGGAATCCTCCCCCTCGTCGACGACGATCCCCCCGCCGCCGTGCGGGCCGTGAGCTCGCTCGCCAGCCTCTTCCGCGAGAGCCTGTCCGACGGAGCGGGCGTCTCGGACGTCGCGCTCGAGGTGTCGTTCCTGGAGCGCTATCTGAGCCTGCTGAAGATCCGGTTCGGTGAACGGCTCGAGTACTCGCTCGAGGTGGCTCCCGGGGCGGGCCGGGGCTCGGTTCCCCGGCTTCTCCTGCAGCCCCTCGTGGAGAACGCCGTCCAGCACGGGCTCTCTCAGAGGCCCGAGGGGGGCCGCGTCGAGGTCGAGGCCCGGCGGGGGCCCGGCACTCTCGTTCTCGAGGTGCGCGACGACGGCTCGGGCCTGGCTGGCGGTCCCTCGCGGGAGGCCGGACTGGGCCTCGCCAACACGAGGGCCCGCCTCGCGGCCCTGCACGGCGACAGGTTCTCGTTCGCGCTCCGTGACCGTCCCGGCGGCGGCGTCGTGGCCCGCATCGAGCTGCCCTTCGAGGAGGTCACGTGAAGTCCGACGCCCGCGCGCTCCTGCTGGGCTGGACGCTCTTCGGCCTCTCCGGGAGCATCCACGCGGCGATGCTGGCCCATCTCGTCGGGCGTCCCGTGAGCGCATGGAGCCTGCTCGACCCCCTCGTCGGCGCTCTCCTCTGGGCTGCGCTCACGCC
>CAZXSG010000748.1:0-3165 GCA_964643185.1 uncultured Holophagales bacterium | reverse complement strand
CGCAACGTACCCCCGGTGGGCCTCTCGGGTTCGGCCACGACGGGCGGCAAGAACCTCCTCGAGGACGTCATCGCCATGGCGAAGAAGGGCGGCATCTCCTCGCCGCTCAGGGCGTATCCCGCCGTGGCGCTCGGAGCCTTCGAGGTCAGCCCGCTCGAGATCGCAGGCGCCTACTGCACGTTCGCGAACGGCGGCGTGCGCGTGAAGCCCACGGCGCTGCTCGGCGTGCGCGGGCCGCTCGGTGCGAGGGCCGCGAAGAAGGACGAGCCCCTCGTGCGGGCCGCGGATCCGGCGGCGGTCTACGTGCTCGATTCGATGCTCCGCGGCGTGGTGGATCGCGGCACCGGCGCCGGCGCGCGCCGCGGCGGCGTGAACGGGATCCTCGCCGGGAAGACAGGGACCACGAACGACGGCCGCGACGCATGGTTCATCGGCTTCTCCCCGCGCATCGTCGTGGCGGTGTGGGTGGGCTTCGACGACAACCGCGGCCTCGCACTTTCGGGATCGATGGCCGCCGTGCCGATCTTCGCCGACTTCGCGCGGCGCCTGCCGTCGCACGTCTTCGAGGCGCCGTTCCCCGAGCCCGCGGGCATCGAGCGCGTGGTCATCGACCGGGATCGGGGCTGTCGGGTCGCGTCCGACGAACCGCGGGCCTTCGCGGAGACGTTTCTGCGCGGCACGGCTCCCCAGGAACCGTGCTGGGCCCTTCCGGATCCGCAGCCCGAGCTGATCCCGGGGGACGAGGAGCCGGAGTGATTCCCCGGGATCTCGATCTCGACCTCGTGGTGAGGAGCCACGGCTGGTACGACCTTCCGCCCTTCGCGTGGGATGCCGCGAAGGGGCGCCTGACCTTTGCTGTGGAAGTGAGCGCGGCGGAGATCGACGGCGCGGCCGTCAGGGTGACCGTGTCGCGCACGCCGAACGGGATATCGGTTTCCGCGTCGCCGAAGGTCCCGGCCGCGCGTCTCCGTCCGGTGCTCTCCCGTGTGCTCGACCTCTCCGCCGATCTCGACGCGTTTCACGCCGCCTGTGCCGCGAGGGCCCGCGAGGGCTTCGGGTGGATCGCCGAGCGAAGGGCGGGCCGCATCCTCCGCGCGCCCACGCTTTTCGAAGACGCCGTGAAGGTCCTCGCGACCACGAACTGCACGTGGGGTCTCACACGGATCATGGTGACGAACCTCGTCGAGGGCCGCGGAACCGGCGCGTTTCCCGGTCCCGCGTTCATCGCCGGAATGGGGGAGTCCCGGCTCAAGAGCGAGATGAAGCTCGGCTACCGGGCACCGTACCTCGCTGGGTTCGCCGAGAGCGTGGCCTCGGGACGCCTCGATCTCTCGCGCTGGGAGGATCCGGACAGGCCGGATGCCGACGTCGAGAAGGAGATCCTCGCGCAGCCGGGCTTCGGCCCCTATGCGGCCCAGACGCTGGGGCGGCTGCTGGGCCGGCACGCCAAGCTGGGCCTCGACCCCTGGTCGCGCAAGAAGGTCGCGGAGCTGAGGTTCAAGGGGCGGCCGACGAAGGACGCGCGCGTCGAGAAAACGTACGCGGCGTTCGGAAAGCACGCCGGGCTGGCGTTCTGGCTAGACGTCACGCGCGATTGGCACGTAGGAAACGAGAAGCTGTGGCCGTGAGACTCGAAAGAACTGCCCTTCTCCTTGTCGTTCTCCTTGCGGCCTTCGGCCTGGTGGGACCGGCGCGGTCCCAGGAGTCGATGCTGCGGCTCCGCGTCGAGGACCGGTTCGGACGGTCTCTCGTCAGCCACGCGCGAATCTGCGATGCCGGTACCGACCCCTGCACGCCGATCGAGGCCGGCGAAAGCGGCGACCGGTTGCTCGTGCCGCGCCCCGAGCGGAGCACGAAGATCCGGGTCGCGTGCCCCGGCTTCGAGGCTCGCGACGTGGATGTCGATCCAGCGTCTCCGGCCACGCTCGACGCGGTGCTGAAAGCGGCCGGCAGCGCGGTGCTCGTCCTCGATGGGGAGAACACGAACGGCGTCTCCGTCGACGTCGCGGCGCGCCTCGCGGAGTCGGGCGGCGAGGGCGCGAAACCGTTCTTCTCGGAACGAGCGGCACTGGGACGCGGCGGCGCTCGCGTGACGATTCCCGATCTCCCTCCCGGCGCCTACGACGTGTCGTGGGAGGGCCCTGAAGTTCTGTCGGGTCGCGTGGAGCTGGCCTCGGACGGCTCTGGCGGCGTCACGACAAAGGTCCTGAAGATCATTCGCGGAGCCATGCTCCGCGGCTCGGTTCACGACGACGTCGGAGCACCCGTGCAGGGCGCCCGGGTCGCGCTCGTGACGGGCGTTCGCGCCGAGGCACTGAGCCGGGCCGTCTCCTCGAAAGACGGCACGTTCGAGCTCCGGTCCGTTCCGATCGGCGAGCCGGTGCGCTATCGGGCGGTCGCGGACGGGTACTTCGTCAAGCAGGGTGTCTGGGGCGGCGAATCGCGGCTCGAGATCGTACTGGACCGCTCGGCCTGCGTCTCGTTCCGGGTGCTCTCGTCTCAGGGACAGCCTCTGTCCGGCGCGCGCATCGCATCCGTCTACCCAGGCATCGAGGGCCCGATCCCGATCGCGTCGATAGCCGGGTCCGACGGGCGGGGCCGCGTCTGCCGCGAGCAGCTCGGGCCGATGAAGCTCGTGCTCTCCGCGCCGGGCCACGCCGTGAGAGCGCTCGACGTGAGCGTCTCCGAAGATGGCGACCTGGGAGACTTGAGCCTGGAGGCCGGGCGATCGTTGAGCGGAAGGGTGGCGTCGAGGAACGGCCTGGCCGGCGTCGCCGGAGCGCGCGTGTCGGTCGACGGCGAGCCGGTCGGCGGCGTCGTCCTCAGCCTGCCCTTCGAGGCGACGACGGACGGGGACGGGCGATTCCTGTTGGACGGTCTGCCCGAGAGGGACGCGACGATCCGCGTGAGGGCGGCCGGCTATGCCCAGGCCCAGCGGCGGATTCCGGCCGGTACGGAGTCGGTCGAGATCCTGCTGGGCGCGGAAGGGCGCCTCGAGGTCGTGGTCTGTGGGACACCCGAGGAAATCGCGGCCAGCGTCGTCTCGTGTCGTCCCCAGCTGCCGGGCGTTCGTGCCGAGACCCGTCGCGTCGACGCCGCCGGCCGGGCGGTGTTCGAGTCGCTCGAAGCCGGGCCCATGGCCTGTTCCCGACTGTGGCGCTTCCC
>CAZXSG010000747.1:0-3165 GCA_964643185.1 uncultured Holophagales bacterium | reverse complement strand
GTCCCGAACCGGTGTCCCGCGCTCGCCATCGAGGGGCTTCCCGAGCGGCCCGGCGTCGGCCTCTATGACCGCATGCGCGGCATCGGCGCCCACCAGGTCATCATCGAGACGCCCGAGCACCCGCTCGAGATCTCGCGCCAGCCCGTCGCGCACGTGGAATAGGTCGTCTCCATGTGGAGAGAGCGCGTCGCCGACCTCATGCGCGACCGCCGGTTCAAGTACGTTCTCCTCTTCAAGAACGAGGGCGCGCTCGCGGGCGCGTCGCTCTCGCACCCGCATTCGCAGATCGTGGCGACGCCGGTGACCCCGCGCGAGATCGCCGTCCAGCTCGAGGCGAGCTACACGCACTTTCGCGCGAAGGAGCGCTGCCTCTTCACCGACCTCCTCGACCAGGAGCTCGCCGAGGGGCATCGCATCGTTTACGAGAGCGACGAGTTTGTGGCGTTCTGCCCTTACGCGTCACGCTTTCCGTTCGAGACGGTCCTCGCCCCGCGCCGCCAGACGCACGACTTCGGGCGGCTGGACCCGAAACTCGTGCCGGGCTTCTCACGCGCGCTCAAGGACGTCCTCTCCCGCCTCCGCGCGCTCCTTCGCGACTGCCCGTACAACCTCGTGCTCCACACCGCCCCGAACGCGCACGTCGAGCCGCACCGCTCCCACTGGTTCGAGACGCTCGCGCACGACTGGCACTGGTACCTCGCCATCCTCCCGCGCCTCACGCGGGTCGCGGGCTTCGAGTGGGGCACGGGCTTCCACATCAACCCCACGCCACCCGAGGAAGCCGCGCGGCTCCTCCGCGAGGTCTTCTCATGAGCGTTCCCCCGAGCGATCCGGGTACGCGGGATCCGCGTACCCGCCTTCTCATCGTCCTGCACGGACACATTCCGCAGGTCGTGGGCCAGGGCACCTGGCCCCACGGCGCCAACTGGCTCTACGAGGCCGCGGCCGAGACGTACCTGCCATTCCTCCGCGTGGTGAGCGAGCTGCGGGCCGAAGGCATCCCCATCAAGGCCACCATCGGGCTCACGCCGGTGCTCGCCGAGCAGCTCCTCGATCCGCGCTTCAAGACGGGCTTCCGCTGGTACCTGAGGCAGCGCGCCCGGGCCGCGAACGAGGATCGCGAGGCGTTCCTCCTCGAGAAGGACGAGCGCGCGGCAGCGCTCGCAGAAGCCTGGCGGGACCTCTACCTTTATCTTCGCGAGCAGTTCGAGGCGCTGCCCGACCAGGACATCGTGCGCGTCTTTCGCGAGCTGGCCGACGCCGGCGAGATCGAGCCCATGGCCTCGGCCGCCACGCACGGGTTCCTGCCCCTTCTCCCCAACGACCGCGCCATCGAGCGCCAGCTCGACGTGGGCCTCGCGGCGTTCGAAAGGCACTGGGGCCGTCCGGCGCACGGCATCTGGATTCCCGAGTGCGCGTACCGTCCGCCCGGCCTCTGGGTCTCCCCCGCCGACGGGCACGCGGAGATCCGTCCCGGCATCGAGGACTTCCTCGCGGCGCGCGGCGTGCGGTTCTTCTTCGTCGAGACGCACCTCGTGGCCGGCGGCCTCACGCCCGCGGCCTACGGCGGCAACGTGTTCCGCGACTACGAGGGCCAGTCGCCGTACCGCACGCACGCGGTGCGCGCGATCGACGGCACGCCCGTGGGCGTCTTCGCGCGCGACCCGCTCTCGTCGCAACAGGTGTGGTCGGGCGTGGTGGGGTACCCCGGCGATCCGCGCTACCTGGAGTTCCACAAGAAGTCCGGCAGCGGGCACCGGTACTGGCGCGTCACGGATTCCAAGGCCGACCTGGCGTTCAAGAAGCTCTACGAGCCCGAGAAGGTGCACTCCGTGGTGAGCCAGCACGCCGCGCACTTCATCTCGATGCTGCGTCAGGTGGAGCCGCTTTCCGACGGCACGCCGGGGCTCGTCGTCGGCATGTTCGACTTCGAGCTCTTCGGGCACTGGTGGTTCGAGGGGCCGTCGTTCCTGGGCGAGCTGATGCGGCAGGTGTCGAAGGAGCCCGGCATCAAGATGGTCACGGCCTGGGAGGCGCTCCAGGAGACACCGCCCACGAGCTTCCTCACGATGCCGCCGGGCACGTGGGGCAGAAACGGCACGTTCGAGGTGTGGTGGAACGAGCACACCGTGGAGTACTGGCAGACGGTCACGCGCATCGAGGAGCACATGGAGGTGCTCGAGGAGCGCGCCCGCGAGGGAAAGCTCAGCCCCGAGCTTTTCGAGGCGCTCGAGCGGCAGACGCTGCTCCTGCAGTCGTCCGACTGGCCGTTCCTGATCGACAACGAATCGGCCCGGGACTACGCGGAGGAGCGCATCCTTCGCCACGCGACGGACTTCGAGCTCCTCGCGCGGGTGGCGGACGCGCCGGAGGCCATGCAGCGGGAAGTGCTCGACGAGATCGCGAAGCGCGACCGGAGCTTCGGACCCGAGCTCGCGGGGCGAACCCGGGTCTAGAAAAGGGATGGCGGTGAGGGTGGGATTCGAACCCACGGTACCCTTTCGGGTACTCCGGTTTTCGAGACCGGCCTGTTAAACCGCTCCAGCACCTCACCGCATCGAGGATTCGTTCGGCCGGAGCACCGAAGGTCGCGGATCATAGGCGGCGCGACCAGACCTGACAAGCACCCTGCCGAAACCCGGCCAAGTCAGCGCGCCGGAGGCGTTTCCCGGCCCGGAGGGCTGAACAAATTCAGCGCGCCGGAGGCGTTCCCCGGCCCGGAGGGCTAATTCAGGAACGTCGCAAAGACCTTCATTTGCTTGGCCCGCGGCCAGTCCACCGTCTTCACTTTCACGAAGAAGCTCACCGTGTCTTCCTCGGTCTTCGCGTCCAGCGTCCGCGTGCCCGAACCGTCGGCGACGACGCCCCCGGCCTCGTCGAGCAGCACCGCCTTGAGCGTCACCTTGCGCTTCACGTAGCCCGGATTCTCGTAATAGAACCGCAGCATCATGATCTGCGTGTCCTTGTCGGACGCGTTCTTCACGTCCTTCTCCTTGGGCTCCATCGCGGATTCCACGGAGCCTATGCGGGCCTTCCCGTACGAGAGCCCCCCGGGAACACGGAAGTCGCGCGGGCCGCCACCCGCTTTCCCCTGGGGGTTTCCCATATGGGCCGAAGGTCGACGGAACATCCACGGGGCGCATGCGTTGTGGTTCGACTTCGACC
>CAZXSG010000746.1:0-3180 GCA_964643185.1 uncultured Holophagales bacterium | reverse complement strand
TCGTCGGGGTATTCGGAAGCAAAGCGCACGGCGATGCGGTTGTCGGGGAAGGCCCACAGCTCCTTGATGAGGCGGTAGTCGAGCTCGCGCGTCCACTTGCGGGTGAGCAGATTGATGATTTCTTCCCGCCCGGTGGCGAATTCGGCGCGGTTGCGCCAATAGCTGTCGACCGAAGACCCCAGCGACACCTTGGCGGGATCGCGGGAGTTCCACGCATCCTCGGCCGCCTGCACCTTGGCGAGGGCCGTCTCGAGCGTGAAGGGCGGGCGGATGGGTCCGTTCATGGCCGTGCGGCCGTCCCGTTACCCTTCACGAGACCGGGCCAGTTCCTGTCGGCCTTGGCGACGTTGGCGTCGAACTCTCCGTTGAACTTCTTCAGAATGTCGCCGTTCAGGTTGAGGTAGAGCTTTCCGTTGCGGATCTGCCACGTGCTGATGTCCACGGGGAACAGCTTGTCGATCGCCACGCCGAATGCGCAGAAGCCGCCGTACTGTGGCGCGTACTTGCCCGGGTTCTCGGTGAACAGCTTCTTGTGCTCCTCCGTGCTGAACAGATACGTCGCTCCCTGGTAGCTGGCATGGATGAAGGGCGAGCCGTTCACCGGCTTGGAGTCCGTGAAGAAGGCGACCGTGTCGTAGCCGCCCAGGGCGATGTGGCTCGCCCCGGAAACGTTGACGAGGTCGCCTGCGAGTGCGGGGGCGGCGGAGATTGCCGTGATCGCGACGAGGGCCGCGGCGGCGAGAGACGTAAGGATTCGGTTCATGTTCTTCCTCTTTCGAAGCCCGATGCGTGAATCGCCCGGGTTCTGCCAAGGAGAATGCAGGCTGCGTGCCGGACCCATCGAGCGTCAATAAATCATTTGTTTCCAATGATTTGCACCGCATGTTCGTCGAACGGACGCGCTACGAAGTCTCGTGAAATTACGATTGTTCGTGTTCGCCGTTATGATTTTTCGTAGTATCAGCGGGCTCGTGGACAGTTCCGGCTTCCCACGCCTCATGGTGCGCATGGCCCAGAAGCGCGGCATGGGCGAAGTCCTCGACGCCATCGTCGAGGGTGTCGCCCAGTGTCCCGACGTGGTGCTCGCCCGCATCTGGCTGCTCGGCCCGGCAGACATTTGCACCGTCTGCCGCTTCCGGCCCGAATGTCCCGATCAGACGCACTGTCTCCACCTTCGCGCGAGCGCGGGCAATGCGGCCGAGCCCTCGGCCGATCACCGAAGGCTCGGCGGGGCTTTCCGGCGCTTCCCGATCGGCGTGCGCAAGATCGGCCGCGTCGGACGGACCGGCGAGCCTCTCCTTCTCGGAGGACTGCGCGGCGACGAGGACTGGATCGCCGAGCCCGCGTGGATCGCGCGGGAGGGCGTGCGGTCCTTCGCCGCGCAGCCCCTCGTCTTTCGGGGCGAGGTGCTGGGCGTCCTCGCGATCTTCGACAGGGGGCTGCTCGGCACGAGCGACTTCGAATGGACGCGGGTCTTTGCCGACCACGCGGCCGTGAGCATCGCGAACGCCCGGGCCTTCGAGGAGATCGAGAGCCTGCGGAGCAGGCTCGAGGACGAGAACACCTATCTCCGCGAGGAGGTGACCCTGGCGCTCGGAAACGGGAGCATCCTGGGCGACAGCCCCGCGATCCGGAAGGTCCTTCAGCAAGTGGAGCTCGTGGCGAAGACCGATGCCGCGGTCCTCGTGACCGGCGAGAGCGGAACGGGCAAGGAGCTCGTCGCGCGGGCCATCCATGAAAGCAGCCTGCGACGGGCCCGCGCTCTGATCCGGGTGAACTGCGGCGCCATTCCCGACAGCCTCTTCGAGAGCGAGTTCTTCGGCCACGTGAAGGGCGCGTTCACGGGCGCGCTCGCGGACCGGCCCGGCCGTTTCGAGCTGGCCGAGGGCGGCACGATCTTCCTCGACGAGATCGGCGAGGTGCCGCTTCCCATGCAGGCCAAGCTGCTCCGCGTGCTGCAGGAGCGCGAGCTCGAGCGTGTGGGCGATGGGCGCACTCGCAAGGTGGACGCCCGGGTGATCGCCGCCAGCAACCGCGACCTCGGTGAGGAGGCGGATGCCGGGCGTTTCCGGCAGGACCTGTTCTATCGACTCAGCGTGTTTCCGATCGAGGTTCCGCCCCTTCGCGATCGAAGGTCCGACATCCCCGCTCTGGCCCTTCACTTCGCCAGGGCCGTCGCGCGGCGAATGAACCTCGCCCCGCCCCGCATCCCGGAGAGCACGCTGTCCCGGCTCATCGACTACGACTGGCCCGGCAACGTGCGGGAGCTGTCGAACGCCGTGGAGCGGGCGGTGATCCTCGCGCGTGGGGGCGCCCTGCGGTTCGAGCCGCCCGCAACCGGAACCGCTCGGGGCCGCGCTCCTCGCGAGGCTCCGGGGGGCCTGATGACCCGCGACGAGCTGAAGCGGAGGGAGCGGGAGAGCATCGCGGCCGCGTTGATCGAAAGCGGGGGGAAGATCTTCGGCCCGGGCGGAGCTGCCGAGCTGCTCGGGACGAAGCCGACGACGCTGGCCTCACGGGTCAAGGCTCTCGGACTCGTGCGGCATCCCCGCCCGTCTACGTCCCGGAGCTAGGCGCGTTCCCGCGCGGGGCCGGATCGTCCAGGAGCGCGCGGACCTTCTGTGCGAGCACGGCGGGCGAGAACGGCTTCTGGAGGAACGCGACACCCGGTGCGAGCACGCCGTGGCGGAGGACCGCGTCGTCGGTGTAGCCCGACATGAACAGCACGCGGCAGCCGGGCCTCACCAAGCCGAAGCGCTCGGCGAGAGCCCTCCCGCCGAGGCGCGGCATCACGACGTCCGACACGAGAAGGTCGATCGGGCCGCGTTCCTCGGCGGACCGTTCGAGGGCCTCCTCTCCGTTCGCCGCCTCGAGGACGCGCTCGCCGGCGCGGCGCAGCGTCTCGACCGCGAGGCGCCTCACGGCTGTCTCGTCTTCAACGAGGAGCACCGTCTCCGTGCCGGCGGGGAGCACCGGCAGCGCCAGCGGGCCGGCGCTCTCGGGCAGGTGCCCGGAGGTCACGGGCAGGTACACCCGGAACGTGGTTCCGATGCCCGGCTCACTGTAGACGGCGGCGTGGCCGCCCGACTGGGTCACGATGCCGTGAACCGTAGCGAGACCGAGCCCCGTTCCCCGGCCCGGCTCCTTGGTGGTGAAGAACGGCTCGAAAACGCGGGCCCG
>CAZXSG010000745.1:0-3180 GCA_964643185.1 uncultured Holophagales bacterium | reverse complement strand
CCTCTCCGGCACGCCGTGCGCTGGGTGGACGGCCAGGGCTGGGTGGAGGACCCTCCTGAACCTTGATCGCGGCACCATCCGCGTCTAGCTCGACCCACCAGGACACGAGCAGCAGGTGCCTCACTCGATCAGAAGATCTCCTGCTCGATCGCCAGGTGTTCGACTTGGTTCCTTTCGACCAAGCCGCCCCATCGGATCCTCCTCGTCACCGTGGCTTCGACGCGAGCTTCGAGCCCATTCGTCGAATGTGAATCGTGTCCTTTTGAACCCACCCGAGCCGGCGGACCTCACGCGCAAACGTCGTGTCGCGGTTGCTGAACCACCGAGAGTGAGGGTTCTCGACCCCTGTCTCGAGCGCTTCCGCCACCTGCCTTCGGCTCCAATCGAATTCCGCCCATTGGACGGCGATCAGAAGGCACCACAGGCCCACGACGAAGACCACGGCCCGCCGGACCGTGACGCGCATCTAGCCCACCAGAACCTCGTCGAGAATCGCGAGCGCGCGCTCTGCCTCGTCGACGTCGTTGCCAAAGTGAGGCGAGAGGCGCAGGAACCCGCGCCGCGCCGACACGACGACGCCGCGCGCTTCGAGAGCCCGCGCGATCGCGACGACGTCGCGTCCCTCGGGAGGCCGGGCCGCGAGGATGCCGCTTCGCACCGGGCCAAACGGCAGCGGCGTGAAGCCCCGGGACGCGAGCCCCTCGGCCAGTACGTCCACGACCTCTCGGATGCGCGCGCTCACGACGTCGAGACCCGTGTCGAGAAGCAGACCGAGCGTCGCCGCGAGCGCGTAGACGCCGGGGCCCGGCAGCGCGCCCGCCTCGAAGCGCCGGCCGTCGGTCCGCCAGGACGGGCTCGCGGACATCGCGAAGCCGAAGGGGTCGTCCACATTCAGCCAGCCCGCGGGCGGCGCGAGACGGCCCCTCAGCTCGGGATGCGTGTACAGGATTCCGCAGCCCTCGGGGCCGAACATCCACTTGTGCCCGTCCGCCGAGAGGAACCGGATCTGCGCGGCCTCGACATCGAAGGGCATCGCGCCCACGGCCTGGATGCCGTCGACACCGAACACGATATCGCGTTCCGCGCAGAACGCGCCCAGCTCGGCGAGCGGCGCGACGAAGCCCGTGTGGAACGAGACCGCCGACACGCACAGGACGCGCACCCGCCGGCCGTCGCAGGCCGTGCGCACGTCGGAAAGCGTGTACGCCGCGTCCCGCGTGGGAATCTTCACCACGGACACGCCGCGCGACGCGAGCGCGAGCCAGGGATTCAGGTTCGCAGGGAACTCCGCGTCGGTCGTCACGACGACGTCGCCCGCCTCCCAGGGAAACCCCTGCGCCACGAACGTGAGCCCCAGAGACGTGTTGGGCACGATCCCGATGGACTCCGCGCCGCCCGTCACTCCCGTCGCCCCCACGAGACGCGCGGCGCGCTCGCGAACGGCTGCCGCCTCACGGCCCCAGGCCGCCCACTCGAGGCCGCCACGCAGCGAGCAGGCCTCGGCGTAGCTCGCGAGCGCATTCACGGCGCAGCGCGGCAGCGGCGCCACGGCCGCGTGGTTGAACTGAATTCCGTGGAGACGCGACGGGAATTCCGCGTCCAGAGCCGCCTTCGAGAAGTCGTGCATCAGAACGCCTTCTGCGCCGCGCGGAACGCGGCGACGTTGCGGCGCACTTCGTCCATCGAGTCTCCGCCCGACTTCTCGACGAGCGCGTCGGCGAGGACGTACGCGAGCATCGCCTCGCCGATCACGCCGCAGGCCGGCACGGCCGTGACGTCGGACCTCTCGTACTGCGCCTTGTGCGGCTCGTGCGTCTCGGTGTCCACCGAAGCCAGCCCTTCGCGGAGCGTGGCGATGGGTTTCTTGTAGAGCGTCACGAGGAGATCTTCCCCGCTCGTGATGCCACCCTCCAGCCCGCCGGCGCGGTTCGAGGTGCGGAAGTAGCCGCGCTCATCGCTCCACGCGATGGGGTCGTGCGCGAGGGAGCCGGGCAGGTACGCGTTCGCGACACCGGTGCCGAACGCCATGCCCTTCACCGCGGGAATCGAGAGCATGGCCTGCGCGATGCGGCCGTCCAGCTTCGCGTCCCACGCGACGTGCGAGCCCAGCCCCGCGGGGAGACCGCGCGCACCCACGAGCACCGTTCCGCCCAGCGTGTCGCCGGCCTTGAACGCGGCATCGACGGCGGCCGTCATCCCGCTCTCCACCGAGCGGTCCACGAGGCGGAACGGCGAGGTCTCGTCGACGTTATCGAGGCTCGCGAACGAGAACCCGCCCTCGGGCTCGGGCACCCGGATCGCGCCCAGAGACGTCACGCCGCTCCGGATCTCGATATCGAGTTCCCTCAGGAACAGCCGGAAGAACGCACCCGCCGCCACGCGCGCCGCGCTCTCGCGTGCGCTCGCCCGTTCGAGGATGTCGCGGAGGTCGCGCCGCCCGTATTTGAGCCCGCCCGCGAGGTCCGCGTGGCCGGGCCGTGGCGACGTGAGCTTTCGCTTCGCGACGGCCTCCGGATCGTTGGCGAAGGCGCCCATGATCCGCTCCCACACCTTGTGATCGAGGTTGGGAATCCGGAACGAAACCGGCCCGCCGAGCGTCTCGCCGCCCCGCACGCCACCCGTGATCGTCACGCGGTCGCGCTCGATCTTCATGCGGCCGCCGCGGCCATAGCCGTGCTGCCGGCGGGCGAGATCGCCGTCGATCACGGCGAGGTCGACGCGGAGGCCCGCGGGGAGTCCGGTGACGAGGCCGGTCAGCTCGGGGCCGTGGGATTCACCCGCGGTCTGGAAGTGGAGTCGCGACACGCGCGGAGTCTGCCATTCCGAGCAATTCAGAGCGCGAAGGCGTTTCCGGGCCCGGAGGGCTGAACAAATTCACCGTCCCTCGGCGAGGAGATAGGCCCAGTTCGCGGCCACGAGCAGCGCGAGGAGGAGCTTCATCCAGCGCGGCAGGTCGTTCGGGAACGGAGGGAATGGGACGCCGAAGAGCGAGCGCACAGCGAGGACGACGAGACCCAGGCCTCCCGCGATGGCCGCGAGCGCGACGAGCGGGTTCCACGCGAGCGCCGCGGAGACGTCCAGCGAAAGGAGCGCCGTCACGGCGCGCGTCGAGCCGCAGCCCGCGCAGGGCACGCCCGTGACGGTCTTGAGCAGGCCCGGCGGCAGGATCGCGAACGAGAG
>CAZXSG010000744.1:0-3182 GCA_964643185.1 uncultured Holophagales bacterium | reverse complement strand
ACGACTTGTTCTGCCGTGTCCACCTCGTGCAAGAGGCCCCAGATGATGACCCGAGCGTGATCATCGGAGAGAACGCGCACATCGAGGGCGAGAAGCCGACTGCGGCTCGGTACCGCGCCGACATGACCGAGGAGCAACGGAACGCCTACGAGAACCTGCTGCTGATGTGCCCGACCCATCACACGGTCATCGACAAGCTCCGGGTCGAGACGTTCAGCGTCCCTCGGCTGAAGGCGATGAAAGCGAAGCACGAGGCGTGGATTCACGCGCGCCTGAATCCCAGGGTGGCTGCGGCTACCCCGGCGGTGTCGTACGTGACGGACGACTTGCACTCCTCGCTCTTGGAGGTGGAGCTGGCACCGCAGCGCCTCTTTCGGGTCAAGCTCGTCAGGACGCACGAGGAGACGTGGAAGGAACTTGGGAAGGGTCACCACAACGTCTGCATCCTCCGTGGTGGTGAGCTGTACACGTTCGGAGATCCACGGAGTAAGGAGTCGGGCCTCGGAGCGGCGACGAGCGGAAAGCCCGCTCCGCTGCCATTCAACGAGGTGTGGGCCGACGAAGGCCTCAAGCGGCACTACGTCGAACTGTTCAAGAAGTGCCTGATGGAACTCGTCCGAAGCCGTGGCCTCTGGGTTCACTGGAAAAAGAACCGCGCCTTCTTCCCGTCGACCGATGGGAAGCCACGGAAGGAGAAGTACAAGACCCTCGCGGGGTCCTTCGTCTCTCGCGGCGTGGCGTGGCGGCCTAAGACTAAGAAGACCGGTTTGGAGAAGCACTACTGGGTCCACCGAGCCATCGAGCTGAATCCTCTGCACGTCGGTGGTGGCCGGTTCGTCGTCGAGGTGCGTCCAGGTTTCCACTTCACGAACAACGGGAAGGACCCGCTCCCTCCCGACGAGATCGGGCCGCTCGCAACGAAGCGGCTGGGACAGATGTGGAATCACGAGTCGCTGCAGGAGGTGCGGTTCTGGACCTCCTACCTCGGAGACCGTGGCCCGCGGCTGCTCCTGAAGATGGCCGGCCAGTCGATCGCCGTGTCGTGCACGTTGATGCGAACGCAGATCAGTTGGCCTGGCGTGAAGGACGACAAGAAGACGTTCAAAGAACCGATCTTCCAGGATGATCTATTCTCTGACGCCGAGTTTCAGGAAGCGAAAGCTGAGGACGGAACGTGGGACGAGGATCTGTTCAGCGACGACGAGTAGCGCCTTCGAAGCCGCAACCGCTCGTCATCAAGGCCCGGTACATCACCGAGCCGCTGCTCGCATTCGCCCATGGCGAGCACCACGAAGATCCGAAGACCGGCATCTCGGCATACGGGCCGCTCATGCCGGACGGGAGGCACCCAGCGACGATCGAGCTCGGCTTCATTGGAACGGCGGACAGCATCGCGACAGCTCGTGCCTGGATTCTTGAGAGCGCGAAGGGTCGCAAGGGGACAGAGGAGGAGCTGGACTTCCCGGGGACCGGGAAGGGGCGCGGGTTCTTCTCGGAGATCGCGACGAACGACGCGTGGAACGAGCTGCTGACGGCGACCGAGCTGGAGGCGGTGAAGAAGGTGCGATTCCTGCGAGATCGGTTCGATGCGGCGGTCGCACTCCTCACCGACAAGCTGCGGCTGATCCAAGGGCGAGACCACCAGCCGACCTGCGTGGTCCTGGCGCTCCCGGACGAGCCGTTCAAAGAGATCGAGACCGTCGAGGTGCGGTCGAAGAGCACCACCCGCACGAGAGACCTTCGAGCAGCCGTAAAGGCGAAGGCGATGGACCTTGGCCTGCCGACGCAGATCCTCCACGAGGACACGCTCGACCAGGCGCGCGACGAGGACCACGTCTCGAAGAAGGCGTGGAATCTGTTCACGGCCCTCTATTTCAAAGCCGGTGGCATCCCCTGGGGTCCGGTCGGACTCCCCGAAGGCTCCTGCTACATCGGTGTCAGTTTCTTCCGTCCGTACGACCACGCTCCGACCGTCCACACGAGCGTCATCCAGGCCTTCGACGAGACGGGCGAGAGCCTCATCCTCCGAGGACCGGACTTCTCGTGGGACGAACGGACGCTCGGGAAGAGCCCGCACCTCACGACCGAGACCGCGAAGAAGCTCATCAGGGATGTCCTAGAGAAGTACCAGGCGGTCATGAAGCGCACCCCGCGCCGCGTCGTGATCCACAAGACGTCCGGCTTCCTGCCCGACGAGCGGAAGGGGTTCCTTGAGGCCGTCGCTGGTATTGAGCGTCATGATTTCGTAGCCATGCGGAAACAGCACGGGACGATCCTGTTCCGTGAAGGGAGCCGACCCGTGCTCCGAGGAACCGCGTTCAGCGTCGGCGATCGCGACTACCTCTACACGGTCGGCTACGTCGACTCGCTGAAAGTCTACCCCGCTATGCACATCCCGACCCCAATCGAGATCACCGACCACGTGGAACACGACACCGCGCGCGACGAGCTTCTGAGAGAGATCCTGACGCTCACGAAGATGAACTGGAACTCCGCGCGGTTCGGCGCGAGCCTGCCGATCACGCTCCGGTTCTCGCAGGCCGTCTCGGAGATCCTGCGCGAGAAGGGTGAGGGAGAGCTGCGCCCGCAGTTCAAGTTCTACCGCTGACCCTTCGTCCGGCGAGGTTGGCGATCCGGATCAGTTCAGGGTGCTCATTGCGAGAGGGAATGGGTTGCCACTCTTGTGACCCCGCGCACGGCGGCTCACCTCCTCGTCTGCCCTGAAGCCCCGGCCGGTTTCGTTTTGGACCGGCCGCTCGTCCAACCGCCGTGGTGCAAACGGCGACTGCCCCCAGACTCCACCTCGTGAAGCTCGCGCCCGAGACCCCGGTGGCGGCCTTGGAGGCGGACGAGAGGCAGCTCCTCGCGGACCTCCGCGCGGGCAGCCGGAGCGCGGCCGAGCTCCTCGTGGGGCGCACGTACACGCGGGTGTACGCGTACCTCGTGAGGGTCTCGGGAAACCCCGACCTGGCCTCGGACCTCACGCAGGAGGCCTATCGCAAGGCCTGGCAGAACCCCGACCCCTTCGACGGCCGCTCGCAGCTCGCCACCTGGATCACCCGCATCGCCTACCCGACGTACCCCGACCACGTGAGGAAGCCCCGGCTCTTCCCGCAGCCCCCCGAAACCACGCCCCCGCCCACCAACCCGGCAAGACCCCCCCCCGAGCCCCCGGCCCACAC
>CAZXSG010000743.1:0-3183 GCA_964643185.1 uncultured Holophagales bacterium | reverse complement strand
TGCCTCGTTCATCAAGAACCTTGAATCGGTACTCCATGAGGCCATGGCAGGCGGGGTGCTGGCGGGGTATCCCCTGGTGGGCGTGCAGGTAGAGCTCCTCGAGGCGAGTTATGAAGAAGACCAAAGTGCGGAGGGGGCTCTCCAGAGCGCTGCGGTGATGGCCTTTAACAAGGCGGCGCGTGAGGCCAGGCCCGTGCTTCTTGAGCCCTATATGCGGGTCGAGGTCGTCGTTCCAGAACCGCCTGCCTGAAGGCGCGAGAGACCGGGGGGTCTCAGAAGTCCTTGGAGTGAAAGACCGAGAAGAAGAGCGCGTAGACGAAGGTGATCCCGAACGCGACGAGGAACCCGAAGACGTAGACAAGGATCGATACCAGGAGAGCCTTCGGGTTGATCGCTCTCCGGATGACGTCGGTGAGGGCGCAGAGCGAGACGAGGCACGCGAGGCCGCCGATCCAAAGCGCGGTTCCCTGATTCATCGACTTCGGGTCTCTAGCCCACACGATGCAGGTGCCCAGGGAGAGCGCTCCCGCCAGCAGCCAGGTCAGGAACGGTACGACGAACCGCTGAACTTCCGAGGACGCCATCGGGTGCATTATCGGGCGCTACGGAGACGTTCATGGACTTCGACCTCCCGGCCGGCATCGCCATCCTGGAACGCGCACCGGGCACTCTGCGCGCCCTGCTCGAAGGGCTCGGGCCCGAGTGGACGGGCGCCGACGAAGGCCCGGACACGTGGAGCCCGTACGTGGTCCTGGGCCACCTGATCCACGGTGAGCACGCGGACTGGATTCCGCGGGCACGCATCATCCTGGCGCAGGGAGTCGATCGCCGCTTCACGCCGTTCGACCGCTTCGCGCAGTTCCGAGAGAGCGAGGGGAAGTCCCTCGCTCAGCTCCTCGACGAGCTCGAAGGGCTTCGCGCCGCCAACCTCACGACGCTCGCTGGCTGGAACCTCACGGAATCGCAGCTCGCGCTCGAAGGCGAGCACCCGGCCTTCGGCGCGGTCTCGCTCCGTCAGCTCCTGGCCACCTGGGTCGCTCACGATCTCGGTCACCTCGCCCAGGTGGCCCGGGTCATGGCGAAGCAGTACCGCGAAGCCGTCGGTCCGTGGCGCGCCTATCTGCCCGTGATGGATCGCTGAGGCCTGGATCCTCGCAGCCCCGGGATCATCAAGAGCAGATTCGCGCCTGTGCCGAGGAGGACCGGGTCCGGGCCGAGCGGACGGCCTGCCAGAGCGAGCAGCGCAGCGATCAGGGCCACGCCGCCGCCGCCCGCCATGGCGAGCCCCGCGAATGTGCGCGACAGCGTGACGCCGGGCAGGAAGGCCACGAGCGTGGGCAGGATCAGGCCCGCCGCGAAGATCGTGTAGCCCAGCCGGAACGTCGCGACCACGTCCCGGAGCGCGAGCGCCACCACGAGGCCGAGGACGCCGTACACGACGACGAGGACGCGCGTGGCCCAGGGCGGCAGCCCGGGCAGCAGATCGTGCGCGGTCGCGGCCGAGGCCGAGAGCAGGACGGAGTCCGACGAGGTCTGCATCGTGGCGACCAGCGCCACGAGGAGCACCGGCGCGAGCGTCTCACCCGCGAGCGCGACGAGCGTCTGCGGATAGAGCGCCGGGGAGGCCGTGAATCCCAGCGCCACGCCCGCGAGCGCGATGGTGGCGGTGCCGAGACCGAACACCAGCTTCGACGCGGCCGCGCCGAGAGCGGCCGTGCGCGCGGCGCGCTCGTCCCGCGCGGAGAGGAGCTTCGACCAAACGTCGCTTCCCACCGCGTGCGGCAGCCCCACGAGGACGAGCACCGCGGCGACGTCGGTCCAGCGGTACACGGTGCTCGTCGGGAAGACGAGATGCGCAACGGGCCAGCCCGTCTTCGCGAGCGATACGAGCGCGAGCGGCACCGCGATGCCGAGAAGCGCGACGACCATGAGCGTGAGCTGCACGACGTCGGTGCCCACCACGGCCCGCTGTCCGCCCAGCGCCGTGTACGCGACGAAGAGCACCGCCGTGCCCACGAGCACCCGCGTCGGATTCCATGGCGTCATCGCCGTGAGCACGGCCTCCGTCGCCTGCGTGAGGAGCGCGAACCACACGATCGACGCGAGGACGACGAGCACCGCGGCGATCTTCCGCACCGCCGGCCCGTACGCCCGGCCGATCACCTCCGCGATCGTCAGCGCACGGCTCTCGCGCACCCTTCGCGCGAGAAAGAGCCCGAGCACGAGGAGCCCGAGCACGCCCGCGAGATCCAGCCACAGGCCCGGCAGGCCCTTCTGCGCGACGAGCGCCGCGAGCACGAGCGTCGTCGAGCCGCCGATGACCGTGGACGACAGCCCCGCCCACGCCATCAGCGGCGAGAAGCTCCGGCCCGCGACGAGGAACTCCTCGCGGCTCTCGCCGGCCTTACGCGCGGCGCGAAGGCCGATCGCGAGGACGGCGGCCCCGTAGAGCACCAGGGCGAGGATCAAGAAGCCAGGAAGTCGCGCGCCACGGCCGCGTGCAGACGGGCCGCGACGGTGAGGGCGTCCTCGTGGAAGTCGAACTCCGGGGCGTGGTGCGGCGGACCCGGCTTCGAAGGATCCTTGGCCGCGCCCACGAACGCGAACGCGCCCGGCACCTTGTCGAGGAACTCGCAGAAGTCCTCGCCGCCCATCGTGCGGTACTCGGTCAGGACGTGAGCGATGCCGGGCACGCCCCGGGCCACGCGGGCGGCCCGCTCCGCCGGCCCGCGAGCGTTCACGAGCGGCCCGTTCGTGCGCGAGTAGTGGGTCGTGGCGGTGCAGCCCAGCACCGCCGCGGCCGCGCGCGCCGTCTCGGCCACGAGCTCGGGAAGGGCGGTGACGGCTTCGTGGTCGAACGCGCGGCAGGTGCCGCCGAGCGTGACGGCCTCGGGCAGGATGTTGAAGGCCGTGCCGCCGTGGATCGTCGTCACCGAGACGACGGCGGGATGCAGCGGCGAGATGCGCCGCGAAACGATCGTCTGGAGGGCCTGCACCACGTGCGCCGCCGCGACGATCACGTCGCGGGCCTCGTGCGGCGAGGCCGCGTGGCCGCCGGCGCCCGTCACCTCGACCTTGAACCCGTCGACGGAGGCCATCATCGGGCCCGCGGCCCGCGCCCCGGAGCCCCCCGGGAGACCCCTCCAGAGGGGGATGCCGAAGACGCCCCCGGGCCTCGGGTTC
>CAZXSG010000742.1:0-3183 GCA_964643185.1 uncultured Holophagales bacterium | reverse complement strand
GAGCCGCGAGACCGTGGCGCGATCGAAGATCCACGAAGGGCCGCCTTCGCCGTCCGTGCGCACGAGTCGCACCGGGAGGCGGCCGCCGGGAACCTCGAACGTTGCGATCTCCTCGACGTCGGGCGGGAGCCCGTCGTCCTGCTTCCCCTCGTCGAGCGGCGACAGCACGCCCGGGTCGAGCCACGCGTTCGCGTCCAGGACCGCCTTGACGCGTTTCGCGAGCGCTGCAGGGGAGCCGGCGGCCTGCGCCGGCCTCTCGAGAAAACGGGCGGCCTCGTCCCACCGGCCCAATCGTGAGAGCTCGAGGAAAGAAACCACCGACGTCCGGGGAGAGCCAGGCGACGCATGCGCCCCGGACGCCGGTGAAGCCGCGGGCGGAGGAGGAGTGGCCTGCGCCCGAACCGGCTCGCCGGAGCACGAAAGGACGACTCCGGCGACGAGGAAGACCAGGCGGGAGCGTAGGAGGTGGAACGCTTCAGCCTCGCCCCTCATCGAGGCCACCTTAGCGCAAGATCGTTTGAAGTCAAACGTTCCGGAGCGTCACGCTGGCGACCGGGACAGGCTCCACTTCAGGAGCGGCGGCGTGACCATCGTCGTCACGATCACCATCACCACTACGGCCGAGAACGTGGCCGCGTCGACGACGCGCTCGCCCTTGATGTGGAGCGCGAGGCCGATGTTCGCGAAGATCAGGCCCACCTCGCCTCTCGGGATCATCCCGATGCCGATCGCCATGCGGTTCATGCCCGCCTTCGCGCCGAGCGCGCAGGCCTGCTTGCCGAGGATGGCCGCCACGGTGAGCGCCCCGGCGAGAGAGAGCACGCCCGGCTGGGTGAACGACTTCAAGTCGGTGTGCATCCCCATGAGCACGAAGAACACGGGCACGAGGAGCTGCGCGATGGGATGGATCGCCTCCTCGAGCTCGTGGACGCCCTCGTCCGGGAAATCCCGGAACGTCGCGTCCTCGAGGATGAGGCCCGCGGCGAACGCGCCCACGATGGGCGCGAGGCCGATCGCGCTCGCGAGCCAGGAGAGGAAGAAGCAGAACGCGAGCGCGGTCGCGAGGAGCACACCGCGGGTCTTCAGCTTCGACGCGAGGCCGAACAGCTTAGGCGAGAGCCAGAGTCCCACCGCGATCGAGCCGAAGAGAAAAGCCACGGCCTTGGCCACGATGACCCCGATCGAAACGAGGGAAAGAGCGGTGCCCTGATCTGCCGCGCCGATGAGACCCGTGACGACGGCCAGGATCACGAGGCCCATGACGTCGTCGATCACGGCCGCGCCCAGAATCACACGGGCCTCGTCGGTCTGCGATTTTCCGAGGTCCTTCAGCACGCGGGCCGTGATTCCGACGCTCGTGGCGCAGAGCGTCGCGCCGAGGAACATGTGGACGTAGGCGCTGTGCTCCGGGAGGAGGACGCGGCCCACGCCCCAGCCCAGCGCGAACGGCGTGATGACGCCGAGCGTCGCGACGACGAGCGACGTCACACCCACCTTCATCATCTGCCCCACGGTGGATTCGAGGCCCACCTCGAAGAGCAGCACGACGACACCGAGGCGCGCCAGCATGTCCACCATCTGGTCGGTCTTGATGGGCTCGAAGAACGGCACGCCGAGCAGCGCGAGGTTCCCGAGGAGAACGCCGACCACGAGCTCGCCGAGCACCGCGGGCTGGCCCGCGCGCACCGCGACGTCGCCGCCGAGCTTCGCCGCCGCGAGGATCACCGCGAGCGCGAGGAGGACGGGCGCGACGGGATCGCTGCCCGATGCGAGCGCGACTTCGGAGAGGAGTGCGCCCCCGATCACCAGGAAGCGCACAGGTCTCGAAAAGGCTGTCGACATCGAGGCGTTTTACCAGAAGTTCCTGTACCTTCCTTTCGAAGGAGAGCACCGTGAGCGATTTCCTGCAGACCGGTTCCCTGACGACACTCACGCGCCTCGGCGCCCGCCCGACGCACGAGCTCGAAGAGGCCATCGCGCGGCACACCCGGCGCAATCGCGCCGCGCTGCTCGTGCCCTGCCTCGTCACCGAGATGGACCGCCCCGCGCTCCTGCGCATCTGCGACCAGCTGAGCGACGTGCCTTACCTCGACACCGTGCTCATCTCCCTGGACCGGGCCGACGAGGCCGGCTACCGGCGGGCCCTCGAGTACTTCAAGCGGCTCAACCGCCGCACGGTCGTGCTCTGGAACGACGGCCCGGGCGTCACGGCCCTCCTCCGCAAGCTCCAGGAGAACGACCTCTACCTCGGGGAGCGAGGGAAGGGCCGGGCCTGCTGGATCGGCTTCGGCTATCTCCTCGCGCAGGCCAACATCGAGTACATCGCGCTCCACGACGCGGACGTCCTCGACTACGACCGGGCCATGCTCGCGCGGCTGCTTTGGCCCATCACCGATCCGATTCTCAACTTCGATTTCTGCAAGGGTTTCTACGCGCGCTACACCGACCGGCTCAACGGGCGCGTCGCGCGGCTCTTCGCGGGGCCCATCCTGCAGTCTCTGCGGGCGCTCGTTGGGAATCACCTCTACATCGAGTTCCTGATGTCCTTCCGCTACCCGCTCGCCGGAGAGTTCGCGCTCTCTTCCGACCTCGCGCGGCAGTTGCGCGTCCCGGCGGACTGGGGCCTCGAGATCGGCGTTCTTTCCGAGGTCTTCCGGCACCGCTCCCCGCGCCGCATCTGCCAGGTCGATCTCAGCGACCGCTACGACCACAAGCACCAGATCCTCTCGGCCGACGATCCCAGCGCGGGCCTCCACCGCATGGCCGTCGACATCGCCAAGCACCTGCTCCGTACGCTCGCCGCGGCCGACGTCTCGATCACCGAAGGCGGCCTGAAAGCGCTTCTCGCGTCGTACCAGCGCCGCGCCGAGGACGCCGTGGGCAGCTACTACGCGCTCGCGAAGTTCAACGGGCTCGTCTTTCCGAGGCACGAGGAAGAGGTCGCGCTGAACACGTTCTCCAAGGCGCTCCGCTCCGCCGTCGATCAGTTCCTGGCCGACCCTCTCGGGGCGCCGCTCATCCCCAACTGGGCCCGCGTGCTCTCCGCAGTCCCCGATGCGGGGGACATCCTCCTCGAGACCGCGGTTTCCGAGGGCGGCATCCTGAACGGGTAGAGAAATTCAGCGCGCCGGAGGCGTTTCCCGGCCCGGAGGGCTGACGAAATTCAGCGCGCCGGAGGCGTTT
>CAZXSG010000741.1:0-3188 GCA_964643185.1 uncultured Holophagales bacterium | reverse complement strand
AGAGGGTGGGGCACACTCCGGACGGCAGACGGCGAGGTCGCCGTCTGCCGCGAGATCCAGTCTCCGGAGCGAACGCGAAACGAAACCTCCCGCGGTCGCGCTTCGGGGACCTCGACGGAGGTCCCCTTGACGGGGACCTCGGCCTTCCGGGTTTCCACTCCCGCATCGTCGAACCACTCGATGACGGCTCGCGCGGCGGGCCGGCCCGGCGCCTCGAGCGTGACCTGTGCCGCAGCGAGAGGCGCGGCACAGGCGACCATCAGAACAGAAACCGGAATCCACCCGTGGCGGGCCGCCGAGGTCCTCATGTTCAGCCGCACTCCGCCAGGAAGGGGTTTTCCTCGCACGGATCCTCGTCGCAGCCCGGCATGTAGGGGGCCTCGATGCACTGGAACGGGCTCGGCTTCGGGTTGCCGCCGCCCCCTCCTCCGTTGCCCGAGTTCTCGCAGCGGGCCCCGACGGTCATGCATTCGGTACAGTCGAACCGGTCAGGATTGGTTTGATCGACCCGCAGCACACAGGTCATGTAGGGATCGACCCACACGTTGTTGTTGCACTCGAACATTCCGCTCACGAAGTTCGACTGGCAGCCAGCGCAGTTGGTGACGGTCTCGATGACATCGGCCCGCAAAGAGGGCGCTGCAAAGAGCAATCCGAACAACAGGACGAGGGATCCAAAACGCGATGCGGTCTTCATGACGGCATCCTCCTTCATTGCCCTCTCTTGGAGGGTTACAGAAAATTCACGGTGGACGGCAGCCGGTTTGGCGATGCTTTGCCCGAGCGGAAAGCCTGCTCGTGCCCAACCGAAGCGCGCAGAAAGATACATCCATTCGGGAAATATGTCAATCCCTAACTTCAAATGTTCGATCGCGAAAGACATCAAGGTTGGCGCCGGTCCGCGCTCCGGCTCATTACCAAAAAGGAATTACCGGTCTTTGCGGATCAGCGCGCACCGTTGGTAGGCTGCCTCCCATGAGTACGAGCGATCTGGAATTCATGCTCGATCACATCTCCCGCGGACGCACGGACCTCGTGTTCGACCTGCTCCGCCTCACGGACTGGAGGGGCGTCCTACACGCCGGTCAGGTCAAGCCGATGCAGTGGTTCGTCTACTACAACGACGTCACGGCATTGAAAGCCGTGCTCGAGGCGGGCGGCGACCTCGGCAGCATCGACCTCGACGAGGAGCTCGGCAACGCCGCCTTCTTCGGCCACTGGAAGGTCTGCGACTTCCTGATCCGGCACGGCGCCAACGTGAAGGCGGAGCACCCGGAGACCGGCGAGACACCGCTCCACAGCGCTCTCTCGAAGGCCGGCCGGCCGTACTTTCTCTACGTCGTGAGGCTCCTCGTGGAGCACGGCGCCGACGTGAACGCGAAGACGATCCCGGGCCGGGAATCGGGCGCCTTCATGAGGGACGTGCGCACGAAGGGCGAGACGCCGCTCCACCGCGCGGCCGCCTACGCCGACGCCGCCACGATCGAGTACCTCCTCGAGAACGGGGCCGACCGCGAGGCGCGCGACGCCCGGGGCGACTCGCCGCTCACGTGGGCCAGCGAGCACCTGCGTCCCGGCGCGATCCTCTCGCTCCTCGCCTTCGCGCCGTACACCATCGGCGAGGGCTCGCGCACCCAGATCACGAGCGACCATGGCGCGGGCTGGGGCTACGGCATGGAACGGAAGTTCCTCGGAGACTTCCTGCCCGAGAGTCTGCCGAAAGGCTGACCTATCGGCCCAGTCCCAGGAGAACCGTTCTGGGAGATAGCGGCGACTCCACGAACCCGTGCGCCAGATAGAAAGACCTGGCGTCGTCGTCGATGGCATGGCAGAGCAGCGCGCGCACGCCGATGAGGTCCGCGGCCTGCAGGGATCTGAGGACCGCGTCTTTCAGGAGACCGCGTCCGACGCCCTTGCCCTCCCAATCGAGGTGCACGGCCAGCCGGCCGAGGACGACGACAGGCAAAGGGTCGGGCATGTTCCGGCGAAGCCGTCCCGGGGCCGCCACGAGGGCGATCGCTCCCGCGGCGAGCGCGTAGTAGCCCGCTACATGGTTCCCGCCTTCGCACACCACGTACGTTCGGGAGGCGCCCGTCATGGCGTTCCCGAGCGCGCGACGTCGAAGCCAGAGTGCCAGCGACTCGAGCCGGCACACGAAGCCGGAGGTATCGTGAATCGCCGTCAGCGGAACGGGAGCGTCGAGCCCCGGCGCACTCATTTTTCCCAGGGAGCGGGCCGGGCCAGGAGACGCTTCACGGCCACATTGCTTTCGAGCGGCGCATCCAGGAGTGCCCCGAGGGCTTTGTACGCCCGTGCATCAACGGCGAACAGGGTCTGATCGAGCAGGACCTGCTCGGCCTTCTCACGCGAGGCTTCGAGCATGAACTCGGTCCGGCTCTTGCCCGAGAGTCGCGCGGCTCGATCGATCAGATCCCGTTGGGCGGGCGGTGTACGCAGGTTGATCACGGTGGACGCGGGCTCTCCCATGGCGCGCAGTCTACATCGTGTGGACGTTGTCCCTACACCTGCCCGCGGCACCGGACGCGTGCGCGCCGCTCTTTCGGTGAGAATGCCGCGATGCGTGCGGGCCCGCGGCTGAACTTCGCCACCTGCGTGTTCGCTGCGCTCCTGTTGACGGTGTGCGTGCGACAGGCGACGTTGCTGGGCGAGGGCGCGACGCCCGGTCACCCGCCGGCCCGTCGCTACTCGACGGCCGACGGGCTTCCCCACGACACCGTTTACGCCGTGGCTCGCGACGCGCAGGGCTACCTCTGGATCGGTACGCAGAACGGCGCTGCACGGTACGACGGGCGCCGCTTCGTCACGTTCGACATGCCCGACGCCACCAGCTCGAACTACGTGCGCGACCTCCTCGCGGCGCGTGACGGGAGCCTGTGGTTCGCCCGGCAGAACGGCGGGCTCGTGCGGATGAAGGACGGTTCGTCACGCGTCTTCAGCGCGGCGCAGGGCCTCGCGACCGGCCGGGTCAACACCGTGACGGAAGCGCCCGGTCCGGGCGGCTCGCTCACCGTCTATGCGGGGCTCCACGCGGGCGGCGTCTACCGCCTCGACGGGGAGCGCTTCGTGCCGGTGGCTTCCGAAGGGTCTCCAGCGTGGCGCGTCTGGAAGCTCCTCGTCGCGCCCCGCCCGGGAAACGAAACCCGCACGCTCCTCGCCGCCTCGGACGA
>CAZXSG010000740.1:0-3191 GCA_964643185.1 uncultured Holophagales bacterium | reverse complement strand
GTTCGGCATCCCGTTCGTCGAGGTCGTGGCCTGTCTCGCGGCGGGCAACACCGTGGTGCTCAAGCCCGCGTCGGCCACCGCCCTCACAGGTCTGGCCGTGGGCGACATCTGCCGCCGCGCCGGCTTGCCGCCCGGTGTGGTGAACGTCGTGACGGCCGGCGGAGCCGACACGAACCACCTCGTCGAGCACCCGGGCGTCTCGAAGATTCTCTTCACGGGCTCCGTCGCGACGGGATCCATGGTCATGCAGCGCGCGGCGAAGAACCTCACGGGCGTCGTGCTCGAGCTGGGCGGCAAGGATCCGGCGGTGGTGGCGGCCGACGCCGATCTCGAGCGCGCGGCCTCGGGCATCGTGTGGGGCGCGTTCGTGAACGCGGGGCAGACCTGCGGCTCCGTGGAGCGCGTCTACGTGGTCGAGGAGGTCGCCGAGGCGTTCATCGCCAAGGTGGTGGAGAAGACCAAGGCCATCCGCATGGGCGATCCGCTCATGGAGACGACCGACATGGGTCCCCTCAGCGTGCCCGAGCAGCGCGAGCTCGTGGAAGCGCACGTGCGAGACGCCGTGGAGCGCGGAGCTCGCGTTCTCACGGGCGGCGAGCGGCCGAGCGCCAAGGGCAACTGGTTCCCGCCGACGGTGCTCGTGGACGTGGACGGCTCGATGCTCGCCATGCGCGACGAGACGTTCGGGCCCACGCTTCCGATCCAGGTGGTGAAGGACCTCGACGAGGCGATCCGGCTCGCGAACGACTCGGAGTTCGGCCTCACGGCCTCGGGCTGGACGCGCTCGCGCAAGACGGCACAGCGCCTCGTGGCGGAGCTCTCGGCGGGCACCGTGACGATCAACGACCACCTCTTCTCGTTCGGCGAGCCCACGGCAACGTGGGGCGGCATCAAGAAATCCGGCATCGGCCGGAGCCATGCCGTGTACGGCCTCCACGAGCTGGTGAACGTGAAGCACGTGAGCATCGACATGGGACCGGCCCCGGCGATGCCGTGGTGGTACCCGTACGACGGTGCCTTCCAGCGGTTCACGAAGCGGGCTTTCGGCACGCTCTACTCGAACGACCCGCGCCAGAAGATCCCGGACGCGATCGGTCTCATGGGCAGCGGCCGGTTCTTCGGATTCCTCGAGGTGTCGAAGGTCGCGCGGAAGCTGAAGAAGGTCTTCTAACGTCGGGATGGGCGCGCCTCCGGATCTCTCCCTCTACCCCGACCAGCCGGGGATCTACCTCTACAAGGACGCGAACGGGAAGATCCTCTACGTCGGCAAGGCGCGGTCCGTTCGCAAGCGCCTTGCTTCGTACTTCGTCGCGGGGCCGAAGCACCCGAAGACCGAGGCGATGCTCGACGAGTTCGTCACGATCGACACCGTCGTCGCGAACACCGAGAGCGAGGCGCTGGCGCTCGAGAACGCGTTCATCAAGAAGCACAAGCCCCGGTACAACATCCTCCTCCGCGACGACAAGACGTATCCGTACATCAAGGTGACGACGGGGGAGACCTGGCCCCGCGCGTTCGTGACACGCCGCGTGCAGCGCGACGGGCACTCCTACTTCGGACCGTTTCTGCCGGCCCGAACGTGCCGCGGGGCGATGAAGATGGTCACGCGGCTGTTCCAGATCCGCACGTGCCGCATCGAGATCGACGGCACCCTGCCGCGGCCGTGTCTCTACTTCGACATGGGCGCCTGCCTCGGACCCTGCGTCACGGGCCTCACCACGAAGGAGGCCTACGACGGAGCCGTGGACGATGTGACACTGTTTCTCTCCGGCCGCGGTGAGGAGCTGGCCCCGCGCCTCCGCGAGAAGATGGAGGCCGCGGCCGGAAACGAGCATTTCGAGCTGGCGGCGGCCTACAGGGATTGTCTTCGCACCATCGACGAGCTGGCCGCCAAGCAGCGCGTGCAGAGCCTCACGAGCGAGGACATCGACGTCTTCGGCGAGTTCCTGGACGACGGCAACCTGGCCGTCGCGCTGCTCCTCGTGCGGGGCGGCACGGTCCTCGATTCGCGCGAGTACTTCTGGGAGCGCTTCGACGCCGCGCCCGAGGAGTTCTGGCCCGCGCTCCTCTCCCAGTACTACGACACGATCGCCGACGGCACGCCGGGCTCCCATGCCGCGGCCTCTTTCCTCCCGCGCGAGGTGCACCTCCCGGTCGAGCTGCCCGAGGACGTGCTCCTGCCCATCGAGACGTGGCTCTCCGAGCGGCGGGGCTCCAGGGTCGTCGTGCGCACGCCGCAGCGCGGCTCCGCGTTCGAGAGGGTGCGCATCGCCCGCGACAACGCGCGGCAGAACCACCTGCGCCGCTTCAAACGCGTGCGGGAGTCTGGCGAGAAGGCGACGCTCGCGCTCGCGAAAGCGCTGGACCTCGACAAGAGGCCGTCGCGCATCGAATGCTTCGACATCTCGCACAACCAGGGCGAAGCGACGTACGCGTCCTGCGTCGTGTTCGTGGACGGCGAGCCCCGCACGGACGACTACCGCGTCTTCAAGATCGACATGCCCATTCCCGACGACTTCGCCTCGATTGCCGAGGCGGTGGGGCGGCGGTACGGCCGCGTGCGCGACGAGGGCGGCGAGATGCCCGACCTCCTCGTGATCGACGGCGGAAAGGGCCAGCTTTCAGCGGCCCTTTCCGCGCTCGACCGGCTCGGCATCGAGCTGCCGGCGGCCGGGCTCGCCAAGCGCGAGGAGGAAGTCTTCGTGCCGGGCCGGTCCGCGCCCATCCTCCTGCCGCGCCGCCATGCCGGGCTGAGGCTCCTCCAGCGGGCCCGCGACGAAGCCCACCGGTTCGGGAGGAAGCACCATCGACGGGCTCTCGGCAGACGGCTCGTCGAGAGTGAGCTGCTCGGGGTTCCGGGGCTCGGCCCGGCCCGCGTGAAGACGCTTCTCTCGGCGTTCGGCAGCGCCGGAAACGTCTTCGCCGCCACCGAGGAGGCCCTGGCCGTGGTGGCCGGAAAGACCGTCGCCTCTCGGATCGTCCGGTTTCGTGCTGATACCGAGACCCGGGAAGGCTAAACTTCCGTAACACGCACATGGCAGACGAAAAGAGCGCCTCGGCCGCTTCGCAGAAGCTGACGGGAGGAACCCTCGACCGGACCGGACTCCTCGAGATCTTCCGGAATCTCTACGTCGAGCGGGCCACGGTGCTCCTCCTGGTTTCCCACCGCACGGAAGAACGCCCGGTCAGGG
>CAZXSG010000739.1:0-3200 GCA_964643185.1 uncultured Holophagales bacterium | reverse complement strand
TCAGGCAGGGGCCGGGCGGCCCCGACGGGGACCGGGACGGCGGCTTTCGGCACGGCGGCTGGCTGGTCCCCTATTTCGACGAAAAGTTCGTCGGAATCATGACCGAATGGACTCGGCGCGCTGGCGCCTTTCTGCTCGGTCGGAAGACCTATGAGATGTTCGCGGCGTCCTGGCCCAACTCTACGGACCCGGCCGACGAGACTGCAAAGATACTCAATACCCGGCCGAAGTTCGTCGCCTCGCGAACCCTCGACACGGTCACATGGAGCAATTCGCATTTGCTGAAAGGCGATCTGGCCGAAGCGGTCGCAGCGCTCAAGGCGCAGAACGATGGCGAGCTCCAGGTCCACGGCAGCAGCGACCTTCTCCAAACGCTCCTCAGGCACGATCTGGTCGACACGCTTCGCATCTGGCAGTTCCCTGTGGTTGTTGGCACCGGCAAACGCCTGTTCGGCGAGGGCACCATCCCGGCCAGCTTCCGCCTCGTCGACTCCGAGCAAACGGCTCCCGGTGCCGTCCTGCACGTGTACGAGCGCGCCGGCGGCCTCAGATACGGCGAAGTGGAAGTCGGCCAGGAGACCGTGCTCTTCGATTCGGACGTGGCAAACGATGAGCGCACCAGCGCCTGAGGCGACCGTCCTCACGGAAGGCATCGACCTGTCCGGACCTTCCATCGGTCAGTCGAAACCCACCGGCGTGAACTTTCTCCCCGGCAATACGTTCTACGGACAAACGTGAACGCCCCGGGGGCGAAGGAGTGCCATGGAATTGAGGATTCTTGCCCCGGCGATCGTGACCGTCGCTGCTCAGCTCTTCGCTGGACCGAACGCGAAGGCAGCCCAGGCGCAGGCGCCTACCCCCGCTCCCCTGGACACCGTGGTGAAGCAGAAGATGGATGAAGCCGGGATCGTCGGACTCGCGGCCGCCATCGTCGTGGACGGAAAGGTCGTGTGGACGAAGGGGTATGGCTTCGCAGACAAGAAACGCGGCGTGCCGTTCACCCCCGATACCATCATCAACATCGGGTCGATCAGCAAGACGTTCACCGGAGTCGCGCTCATGCGCGCCGTCCAGGAGGGAAAGCTCAGCCTGGACGAGGACATCAATGCCTACCTGCCCTTCAAGGTGACGAATCCGCATCACCCGGGCGAGAGGATCACGCTACGGCAGCTGGCTACGCACACCTCGGGCATCACGGACCGCGCCGCGGTGTACAGGGAGACCTACAACTTCGGCGACGGCGCCCCGGAACCGCTGGGTGAATTCCTGAAAAGCTATTTCGTGCCAGGTGGAAAGCACTACGCGAAAGCGAACTTCCTCGACGCCGAGCCGGGCACGAACCGCGAGTATTCGAACATCGGTGCAGGGCTCGCCGGCTACGTCGTCGAGTTGGTCACGGGAAAGCCGCTCAACGTCTACGCGAAGCAGCACATCTTCGGTCCCCTGAAGATGAACGATACGGGCTGGCTCCTGTCCGAGGTCGACGCGGCGAAGCACGCGACGCTGTACGTCTCCGAGTACGGCCTCGCCATTCCGATTCCCCAGTACAGCCTCACCGTGTATCCGGACGGCGGCGTCCGCACTTCTGTGGCAAACCTCTCGAAGCTCTTCATCGCGCTGCTCAACGACGGCGTGCACGAGGGGAACCGCGTCCTCGACAAGCGTTCGGTCGACGAGATGCTGCGATGGCAGTTCACCGAGTCGAAGAAGCCCGCGAACGTCGAGCTGAAGGAGATCAACTCGGGCATTTTCTGGGCTTCCAAGCGGGACGTCACCTTGATGGGGTATGGCGGTACCGATCCCGGCGTGAAAACGGAGATGCTGGCCACCCTCACGAAGGACGTCGGCGTGATCGTGTTCACGAACACCTCGCTTGCTGGCGAGGAGATGCGTCTGTTCTCGGCCATCTCCAACGAGCTCTGGAAGCACGCCAGGGCGTTGAAGAGCGAGGCCACCGCGAAGCCGTCCACGCACTGACGGGCATCAGGAGGACACTTGAGCATCGATCAGAACAAGGCCACGGCCCGCGAGTTCTTCGCCAGGTTCTCGGAGAGCGACATTCCCGGCGCGATGGCGACGATGACGGACGACGCGACCTGGTGGATACCAGGCAAGCCGGAGCTGAGCCCAGCCGCGGGCCTACACCAGAGGGACAGGATCACCAAGCTCTTCCACACAATGCTGAAGCGATTGAAGACGGGCCTGAAGATGACACCCACGGGTATGGTTGCCGAGGGCGACCGAGTCGCGGTGGAGGTGGTATCTGAAGGGGATCTCACGAACGGCCGCCTGTATCGGCAGGAGTACCACATGCTCCTGGAGTTCCGGGACGGCAAGATCTCGGCGGTGCGCGAGTATCTGGACACCCAGCACGCTCACGCGATCTGGGTCGCACCCGAGCCATGAGCCGCGTAATCGTTTGCTACGAGCTGAGAAAGACGCTGCTCGCGTCCTTGGGGGCCAACGGCCGCGTATGAGGAGGGCTTCCTCGATTCGTTTTCCTATCCACCACGAGGATTTCAGAGAGCGGCGGCGTCACGACGTTGTCGACTGCACACGATTCCCTGCCTCAGACCGTCTCTACGCGGTTGATGTCGCTCCCGATGGGGCTTCTGTTCAAGGGCGTGGCCAGGAAGGCGCTCCTGCAAGACCTGAACGACATCAAGGCCGCGGTCGAACGGAAATGACCCTGAGGCCTACCCTATGAGGACGCTTCCCGACCTGCTCTACCTGGCGCTCTTTGCCGTGATTCTGCCCCTGCTGGACTACGCGTTCTTCTGGCCTGGGTTCCAGCGCCGGGCCGAAGCGGACCTGGCTCGAGCCAAAGCCTGGCTCTACGCATGGAGCATCCCGAGCTCGTGGGCGACGGTCGGCATCTGGGCGGCGATCTGGGCGTCCCACGACCGGCCGTGGTCGGCGCTCGGATTCACGGTGCCGCAGGGCTGGCGGCTGTGGGTGGCCGTCGCCCTCGTCCTGCTTCTCGCCGCCTACACCGCCCTCGCGGTCGTCTCCCTCGTGCGCGAGGCGGCGGCCCGGGCGAACCTGCGGCAGCAGATCGGAACGGTCACCGGCATGATGCCGCGAACTCGATCCGAGCTGTACGGGTTCGTCGGGGTGTCGCTGACGGCGGGGTTCTGCGAGGAGTTCCTGTTCCGCGGGTACTTCATCTGGGCGCTCACCCCGTGGCTGGGCTGGTGGGG
>CAZXSG010000738.1:0-3212 GCA_964643185.1 uncultured Holophagales bacterium | reverse complement strand
TCCCGCCTTCCCCTTCCGGTGGACCGAGAAGCCGCCCTTGCGCACGCTGCGGTCCCTCAGCGCGCGGTAGCTCGGAAGCTGCGTCGCGTCGAACGGCTTGCCGTCGAGGTCCAGGAACACCGTCTCGCTCATGACCAGCGGGAGCGGCAGCGGCGCGCCGACCTTCTTCACCCCGAAGAGCTCGCGCCCCATCCGGTTGACGTGGATCAGGTTGCCCTGCGTGTCGAGCGTGAGCACCGCGACCAGGAGCTGCTCGAGAAGCGCGTGCAGCTGGGCGTCGCGGAGCTCGAGGTCCGAGGAGACCTTCTGCAGGAGCTTGCGGTTCTCGGCGAGCGCCGCCTCGGTGACCTCGAGCTTCGCGGCGGTGCGGGCGGTCGCGTTCACGAGCGCGCCCACCGCCGTCGACACGTCCGGGCGGGCCAGCAGGTCGATGAGCCTTCGAGCCGGCACGCCCATCCCCGCGGCGAACACGTAGTGTTCGTTGACCCCGAGCACCTCCGCGAGCCGCCCCAGGCGATCGATGCGCGGCACGGCGACGCGGCCGTGCTTGAGGTCGTTGAACATCCCGGGGTCCATCTGCCACCTTCGGGCAATCGCGTTGTCGGAGGTGTTCGGACCCAGGATCAAGCGGATGAAGCGATAGAGGTTGCGCGCGAACGCCCGCTCTTCCGGAGGCCTTGCGCCAGCGGGCTTCCCCGCGCTCATGAAGCGGGGCCCCTGGAACGATGCATAGGCAAATCAGCAATCACGAGCGACCTCCACTGTTGACTCCTTACCCATGGTCTTTCAGACTCGAACGTCGATGTCGATGATACGAGGCGTCCCACCGCTCAGCCGCAGACACTTCCTCCAGGCCGGAGCGGCCGCCGCGGCGGCCGGGATGGTGCCCTTCCTCGGGTGCAAGACGAAGGGCACGGGCGGCGGTCACGGCGACGCGCCTCTCGTCGTGGGCGGTTTGCCGGTGACCTGCAACCTGACCCTCCCGATCTCCTGCACCGCCCGGGAGGCGGCCCTGAAAGCGGGGGCGGCCTCCGGCTCGCTGTTCGAGTACAGCAAGTACAGCGGCTGGCCGGAGATCAAGGAGTCGCTGATGGCCGGGCAGATCCAGGCGGCCTTCATGCTGGCACCTCTCGTCATGGATCTCACCACCAAGAAGATCCCGATCAAGATCGTTTCCCTCGGCCACCGATCCGGCGCGGTGATCATGGTCCGCACGGATTCCGGCTACACGAAGTTCAAGGACCTCACCGGAAAGCGCATCGCCATCCCGAGCCGCTTCGCCGTCGACTTCCTCTTCCTGCGAAAGATGCTCAAGGAGGAAGGCATGTCGGTGAAGGAGATCGAGATCATCGAGATGCCGCCGCCCGACATGCCGGCCGCGCTCTATGCCAAGGCGGTGGATGGCTATTGCACCGGCGAGCCGTTCGGCGCGGCCGCGCAGAAGGCCGGCTATGCGGTGCCGCTGAAGATGACCCGCGACGAGTGGCGCAACTACATCTGCTGCGTTCTGACCGTGCGGGAAGAGCTGGTTCAGGCGAAGCCGGAGCTCGTGCAGGAGTTGGTGAACACCATCCTGGGCGCCGGGACCTGGCTGGATGAGTCCGCGGCCAACCGGGCGAAGGCAGCCGAGATCGCCGCCGGCAAACGGTACTTCAACCAGGACAAGAGCATCATCCAGTTCGTCATGGACAACCCCACGGACCGGGTCACCTACGGCGACCTGCGCATGATTCGTGAGGAGTTCGACGAGCTGATGCAGCTCTCGGTCGAGGCCGGGACGCTCGCCCACGACGTCCCTTACGACAAGTACGTGGACGAGCGGTTCGCCAGGGCCGCGAAGCCGACGTCGATCTTGATCTGAACATGACTCGTCTCTCGAGATGGGCATCGATCCTCCTCTTCGTGGTCGCCGTCTCCCGGACCGGCAGCGCGAAAGAGAGCGATTTCAAATCGGGTGTGTTCGATCCGCCGCGCGCCGCGCCGGTTTTCGAGCTTTCGGGCTCGAACGGCTCGCCCCTGAAGCTCACGCAGTTCCGGGGGAAGGTCGTCATCCTCCAGTTCGGCTTCACGTACTGCCCGAAGATCTGCCCGGTCACGCTCACGAATGTCACGCAGGCCTTCGAGCTGCTCGGCAAAGACGGCGCGGACGTGCAGCACATCTTCGTGACCGTCGATCCGGCGCGCGACACGCCCGAACGTTTGCGCGAGTACCTGAGCTTCTTCAATCCGAGTTTCCTCGGCGCCACCGGCCCCGCGGAAAAGCTGCAGACGGTGAACGATGAATACGGAGTGGTCGCCACCAAGGCGGCCTCGCCCGACAAGCAGCTCCGGTACGAGGTCCATCACACCTCGTCGATCTATCTCATCGACCGGGCCGGCATGCTGCGGGTGATGGTCCCGTTCGGAAAGGAACCGAAGGCCATCGTCCACGACATCAAGCTCCTCCTCGAGAAGTGACGTTCAAGCGCCCTCTTCGTGCGCTGTTGGGGCTGTCGGCCGCCGTGCTCCTGGCGGGCGTTCTGTGGGCGGCATTCACTCCCGTGGTTTTCGATTCGCGCGAGGAGCTCTTCGAGATCCCGAAGGGCACCTGGGCGCGAAGGCGTGCGGGAGCCAAGATCGAGATCCTGCCCCAGGAGATCCGCCTCGTCGTGGACATGCGCAACATCCTCGTGCTCCGCAACCTGGACGACGTGCCCCAGATCTTCGGGCCCACGCTGATCATGCCAGGGCAATCCTTCCGCCTCCCCTTCGAGAAGGCGGCGGAGTACCAGTTCGAATGCAGCGCGCACCTCAGCGGCCAGATGACCGTGGTCGTCGACGAGCCGCTCACGTCGCCCTGGGCACGGCTGCAGTGGAGGGCCCGGCGGGCCGCAAGAAAGGTGTTCGATGCATAGGGTCCGGAAAATCCTGGCGCCGGTGGCGCTCATCACCGTGTTGCTGGCCACCTGGTGGGCCGTGGTCGCCCGAGGGGATGGAGCCATCTTCCCCACGCCGTGGCAGGTCGTGCAGGGGACGCGCGAGCTCATCGCCGACGGGACGCTGGTCGATCACATTTCCGCGTCGCTGATGCGGGTCGGAGCGGGCTTCTTCCTCGCCATCCTGATCGCGGTGCCCCTCGGCCTGTGGATGGGGCGGGTCGATGCCGTCTACGACACCCTCAACCCGCTCTTCCAGATCCTCCTCGCGCTGCACAACCTGCCGCGCCGCGAGAT
>CAZXSG010000737.1:0-3224 GCA_964643185.1 uncultured Holophagales bacterium | reverse complement strand
TCACGACCGCCGCGCCCCTGCCCGAAGTCATGGCGGACCGACGCGCTTGAACAGGAAGCGCGGCACGAGCTTGAGGACGAGGCCCACGAGCGCCCAGCGGCGGTACACGTAGAAAACCTCGTGCCCGCTCGCGACCCGCTCGGCGATGGTGCGCGCCGCGACGTCGGCGGGCGCGGACCAGAACACGCCGGCCTTGCCCGCTGTCATCCGCGTCGAGAGGTAGCCGGGCTTCACCGTGGACACCTGCACGCCGAACGGCGCGAGCCGGTTGCGCAGGGCCTCGAGGAACGTGGTGAGGGCGGCCTTGGCGGCGCCGTACGCGGGGTTCAGCTTGCGGCCCCGGTCGCCGGCGATGGACGAGATCCCCACGATCGTGCCGCGCCTGGCGACCCGGAAGTCGTTCGCGGCGAGGCCCAGAAGGTGCACGGCCGCGGTGAAGTTCACCTCCACCATGGGGCCGTCGTCTTCCCAGCGGTTCGTGGCGCCGTCGCTCGGGTGGAGCAGCCCCGCCACGTAGACGAACACGTCGCAGTGGCCCGTGACCTCGATGGCCTTGCGGTACGCGGGCTCGCGCTCCGCCGCGTTCAGGAGATCGCACGGCACGCCGTTCACCGTCGCGGTCGGGAAGCGCGCGCGGAGGCTGGCCACGAGCGCGTCCAGCTTCGCCGGGTTTCGGCCCAGAATCGTCACCCAGCAGCCCTGGCTCGCGTAGGTCTCGGCCAGCGCTCTTCCCAGACCGTCGGTCGCGCCGACGAGCACGATGCGTTTCATCCGAGGGGGATGTTAGCGAAGACCTCCTTTTCCGCCGCACGCGGGGCCCGCGCGGGCGTTCGCGACGCGCTCGAGTCCGGCTCGGGCAGGAGATCCCGGAACAGCCGGGAGACGTCCTCGACCTCGAGGAGGAAGCCATCGTGCCCGTGGGTGGAGCGCAGGAACCGCAGCTCGGCGCCCGCGGCTTCCGTCCAGCGGCGCACGTCCTCGGGCGGGTAGAGGACGTCACCGGGAATGCCGATCCCCACGAGCCGGCCGCCGAAGGCAGCGAGGGCTTCGCCCACGGAGCCGCGTCCCCGGCCCACGTCGTGAGCGTCCATGGCGTCGAGGAGCGCGACGTAGCTCGCGGCGTCGAAACGGGCGACGAGCTTCTCGCCGTGGTGGTCGAGGTACGACCTCACGGCCAGCTCGCCGCCTTCGACCTCGCTGCGGCCGAAGCGGGCCTCGAGCTCCCCCGGCGTGCGGTAGACCAGCATTCCCGCCATGCGCGCGAGCGCCAGCCCGTCGACGCCGAGGGCTGCGATGGCCCGCCGCATCACGTGGTTCCAGCCGATGCCCCACGCCGTGTGCGCGGCTGGCGCGGCGAAGACGGCCACCGTCTCCGACCGCTCCGGGAATGTGGCGGCCCACTCCAGCGCCACCATGCCGCCGAGGGAGCCGCCCGTGGCGAGTGCGACGCGCGAGACGCCCAGGTCGTCGAGGAGGAGCGCCACGAGGCGCGCCTGGTCGCGCGTCGTGAGCGCGGGAACGGCTTTGGCTGCAAAACCAGTCCCATAACAGGAGCCCAGGAGGTTCGGCGAGAGCACCGCGAAGCGATTCGTGTCGATGGCCTTGCCGGGACCGATGACCTCCGGGTACCAGCCCGCGAGGTCACCGGGCGCGCCGGTGAGCGAGTGCAGCACGAGGACGACGTTGTCGCGCCGCGGCGAAAGCGTGCCAAGGAGCGCCCAGCCCTGCTCCACGTTGGTGAGCGTCTCGCCGGACTCGAGCGTGAAGCGCCCCACGCGTTGGAGGCCGAGAGTGGGCGTGGAAAGGTCTCCCCCGCTCACGATCGCTCTCCCGCCCTGAGCCGTTCGGGAGAACCGGCGGCGATGCGCGTTCCAAAACCCGAGCCCGAGAGCGGGGCGCGGAACGAGTAGACGTGGAGCGGAACCTCATGGAGCGCCGCGTAGCGGGCCGCCGCGACGTGCATCACCTGGGCGCCGCGCTCCGCGAGCTCCACGAGCTCGTCGTGGGTGAGTTCGTCGAAGGGACGCGCGGTTTCGTCGACGTTGGGGTCTCTGTCGTACACGGCGTCGACGTCGGTCACGATGTCGCACGACGCGCCGAGCGCGGCGGCGAGCGCGACGGCCGAGGTGTCCGAGCCGCCCCGCCCGAGCGTGATCGTCTCGCCGTCGCGGCGCGAGGCCTGAAAGCCGCTCACCACCGGGACGACGCCGCGATCGAGGAGCGAGAGCAGCCGCTGCGGCGCGACGCTCGTGACGCGCCCTTGCGAGAAGCGGCCCTCGGCCTCGATTCCGGCCTCGCCACCTCTCAGGCTGCGGGCCGGCACCTGCAGGGCTTCGAGCGTCGCGGCGAGGAGCGCGGCCGAGAGATCCTCGCCCGTCGCGAGCGCGCGGTCGGCCTCACGGCCCGAGGGCTCGTGCCCCGCGAGCCGCCAGAGGTCCTCGATGATGTGATCGGTCGTGTGCCCCCGCGCGCTCACGACCACCACGACGCGGCGGCCGCCTTCGCGAACCGCCTTCACCCGCTGCGCAGCCGCGACCTGTCGCGCGGGGCTCTCGAGGGACGTTCCTCCGAACTTCAGAACGAGCGTGTCGGACGTGCCGCTCATCGGGTCGCTCCTGTCGCAAGAGCCTCGTCGAGGTCCTCGAGCAGATCTCAAACGTCCTCGATGCCCACCGAGAGCCGCACGAGGTCCGGACCCACGCCGGCCGTGAGGCGCTCCTCCTCGGTGAGCTGCTCGTGGGTGGTGGACCACGGGTGGATCACGAGGCTCTTGGCGTCACCGACGTTGGCGACCAGGGAGAAGAGCCGGAGCGCCGCGATCGTCTTCTTCGCGGCCGCCTCGCCGCCCTTCACGCCGAACGTGAGCACGCCGCCGAAGCCGCCCTCGAGATACTTCTTCGCGGTGGCGTGCGTGGGGTGCGACTCGAGGCCCGGGTAGCGCACCCAGGCGACGTGCGGGTGCTTCTCGAGGAACCGCGCGACCGTCAGCGCGTTCGCGACGTGCCGCTCGATGCGCAGGTGCAGCGTCTCGAGGCCCTGGAGGAAGAGGAAGGAGTTGAACGGTGAGAGCGTCGCGCCGAAGTCGCGCAGCAGGTTGACGCGCAGGCGTACGGCGAACGCGAGGTTGCCGAACGCCTCGGCGAACTTCAGCCCGTGGTACGCGGGCTCGGGCTCGGTGTAGAAGCTCGCGAAGCGCGGCGAAGCGGCCCAGTCGAAGCGTCCGC